>CAZKKX010000089.1:0-10051 GCA_964553505.1 uncultured Eubacteriales bacterium
TGAACATCAAAGATTACATCACGATTCCCTGTGGTTGTGAGAAGTAATCCGTTACTTAAGTCGGGGAGTATTTATGGGAGATAATATTTTGACACAATTAACAGAAGTCAATTCACTTTTTCTTGCCCAATATGTTTCTTTTGGGGATACTGTTATAGATGGGACGATGGGAAATGGAATAGATTCATTAAAACTTATTAGATTAATAGGAGATGAAGGTAAATTATATTCTTTTGACATTCAAAGAGAAGCAGTTAATAGAACTGAAAAATTGTTAATAAGAGAAAAAATTAATAAGGATTGCTTTGTACTAATAAATGATTCTCATGAAAATATTTATCGATATGTAAGTGTACCGATTAGTGCGGCAGTATTTAATTTAGGTTATTTGCCGGAAGGAGACCATTCTATTACAACCGAAAGCAGAAGCACTTTAATAGCCCTGAAGAGTTGTTTAAACCTTTTGAAGAAAAACGGAATTATTTCAATCATGCTCTATGAAGGTCATCTGAAAGGGTCTAAGGAGAAAAATTCTTTGCTTGAATTTGCCCGAAATCTGGACAAACAAAAATATCATACCCTTTATCTCAATATGATTAATCAAAAAAAACAACCACCAAGTCTTCTTTTTATTACCAGAAAAATATAAAAGAGAAGGGGGCCGATAGAATGGAAAAAATAATTATTGCTATTGATGGTCCTGCAGGAGCAGGAAAGAGCTCTATTGCAAAAAAAATTGCTTCGGAGCTTGGTATTGAATATATCGATACTGGAGCTATGTATAGAGCAGTAACCTTAAAACTAATCCGGTTAAAGTGCAGTTTTAATGATATAACTCGTATAAGTAAAATCCTTAATGTGACGGAAATAGATTTTTTGAATGATACTATTTATTTAGATGGTGAAATTGTAAATGCTAAAATTCGGACATCAGAAGTAAATAGTTCTGTATCTGCAGTATCTGCCATACCCACTGTCAGAAAGAAATTGGTGGCGTTTCAGAGACAAATCGGAAAAAGCAAAAGCATTATAATGGATGGAAGAGATATTGGTACAAACGTATTTCCCGATGCAAACTATAAATTTTACCTGACAGCTTCTTTAGAAGAAAGAACTTTAAGAAGATGGTTGGAAATAAGAGAGAAGGGTTTTAATGAATCGAGACAAGAAGTTCGAAAGGAAATTGAAAGAAGAGATCAAGCCGATATGGCACGAGAATTAAATCCATTATGCAAATCTGACGATGCAATAGTAATTGATACAACCGGAAAAGATATGGACAGAGTAGTTAAAGAAATGTTAATTCACTTGAATATAAATAAATGATGTAATATTGTTGAGAACATGATATAATACCTTATGAAAACGTTACCAATAATATGTACAATCAAATATAACTGGGAATCAAAAGCTATTAGAGGTGTTATAAATGAAAGTTACAATTAAAGATGTTGCAGAAAGAGCAGGTGTTTCTATTGCTACGGTATCACGTGTTATAAACAATTCAGATCAGGTCAGTGCATTGGTTAGAGAAAAGGTGCTGGAAGTCATAGAGGAATTGGAATTTCGACCTAATCCTGTTGCCAGAAGTCTCGTTATGAAAAAGAGCCATTTGATAGGTGTTGTGGTTCCAGATATGTCCAGTTACTTTTTCGGAGAAATTATGAACGGGATTGAAGAAATAACCAGAACCTATCAATACGATATTATTGTTTGTAATACAAGAGGAAATCATGAATTGGAAAGGCATTATTTGGACCTGTTTTATGCGAAGCAGGTAGAAGGTATAATTTTCATGTCATGGAAGTTGGAAAACTCTGTTGTTGAGCATATTACTAAAATAGATATTCCTGTAGTAATGGTAAATCGAAACACAAGCAAATTGACGATTCCATCAGTATCAATTGATAATTATAAAGCGGCATATGAGTTAACGCATTATTTATTAAATAAAGGTCATAAGAAAATTGCCTTAATTCGAAACAGCATTGACGTAGATGCGTTTGGGTTGGAACAATATAAAGGCTATAAACAGGCATTGACGGAACATGAAATAGAAGTAAATAAGAACTATGTGAGATATGGTGATTTCAGCATAGAAAATAGTTATCAAATCGTAAAAAGTTTTATTAAAGAAAAGGATATCCCAACGGCTATATTTGCTACCAGCGATGTGATGGCTATTGGGGCAATAAATGCATTAAAAGACAGCGGATATCAGGTGCCTGAAGACGTATCTGTTGTAGCGTTTAATGATATTCGCCTTGCTTCCATCTATCGTCCAAAGCTTACAGTAATACATCAGCCGTTATTTAATATCGGTACGGTTGCGGTGAAAATGATTATAGACAGAATCAAAGGAGAAAAATCAGGAGATAATATTGTGATACTTCCACATAGTTTGATTGAAAGGGAAAGCTGCGCCGAATGCAAAAAAGAAGAAAAGGTTTCTGTTATATATGGAGAAGAAGAGTAAGGTGAGAAATTTAATTAAAACATTCAGTAAAATAAAGGGATTTTGCATAAATGCAAAATCCCTTTTAAGGTGCGGTGTGTCCGGCGTTAGTCTTCCAGTTCGTGAATAAAAAGACCGCTGCCCAGCTTTGGTTCAAACCATGTGGATTTAGGCGGCATAACAAGATTGTGATCAGAGACTGACAGTAAATCATCAATTGAAACAGGATATAAAGCGAAGGCTACGGCCATATCGATTTTTACTCTTTTTTGCAATTCTTCTAAACCTCGAATACCGCCGACAAAATCTATTCTGTCATCCTTTCGAGGATCTTCTATTCCTAAAATTGGAGCTAAAAGATTATCCTGTAGAATAGAGACATCAAGCCTTCCTATGGGGTCATCTTCATTTAAAATCTCATCCCTTGCTACCAATTTGTACCAATTAACACCAAGGTGCATTCCGAAAGTATGAGGGCTATTTGGCTTGTAAGGACAGGCCTCATTGTCTAACTCTGTAACATGAAAATTCTTTTCCACTTTTCCTAAAAATTCTTGAGGTGATAAGCCATTGAGATCACGAACAACTCGGTTATAGTCAAATATTTTCAAGTCCCTGTCAGGAAACAGTATGGTTAGAAAGAAATTAAAAGCTTCATTTCCTTTATAACTTGGGTTTCTTTCTCTTCTTTTTAGACCTACATTTACTGCGGAAGCAGTTCTGTGATGTCCGTCAGCAATATAAAGTGCATCGATGGTTTTGAAGAGACTAATGATTTTATCAGATATTATTTCACTATCAATGACCCAGACCATATGTCGGATGTTATCCCCCGACAGAATGTCATAAACAGGTTTCGATTCGGATATCCATTTTGATATTATCCTATTGATTTCTTCGTTATGCCGGTATGTAAGGAATACGGGTTCGGTATTGGCATTACAAGTGTCAAAATGACGTATTCTGTCAAGTTCTTTTTCGTGCCGCGTAAATTCATGTTTTTTGATGACATTATTCTGATAATCGTCAATAGAAGCACAGGCAACGATACCCGTTTGAGCCCTTCCATTCATTATTTGCCGGTAAATATACAAACAGGGTTTCTCTTCTTTTATAAAGATGCGGTTTTGAACGAGAGCATCCATATTTTTTCTTGCTTGCAGATAGACCTCATTGGAATAGGGATTTGAAATATGCGGCAGGTCTATTTCGGATCTGCATATATGCAGAAAGCTGAAGGGGTTGTTTTCAGACATTTTTTCAGCTTCATTTCTATTCATAACATCATATGGGAGTGAGAGGACATCCCTTGCGTATTTCGGTTGTGGTCGAATAGCTTTAAAAGTTTTAATAATTGCCATTTTTTACTTCCTTTCTTTGAATTGCTTATTTCATTATAGAAAGTTTCGACATGGATTTCAATGGTAACTGAATAAAAAGAAAAAAGGTGGTTGAAAATACTATATTAAGGGAGTGGATTTTGTGAGGCAGAAAAAAATGAAAAGTGAAGAAGAAATAAGAAAAGTACGACTTAATGTGATTTTTGGTGTTGTATTGCTGTTGTTGAGCTTGTTCATTTACAGAATTTTCAACATACAAATTTTAGAAGGTAAAAGTTATAAGGAAATGGCTGAAGAACAGCATCAATATAAAATTAACCATATGAGCAGCAGAGGCACGATATATGATAGAAACATGGTTCCATTGACAAATGTGGACGATACGGTTCTTTTATTTGTTGACAATAAAACTATACATGAAGAAAACGTGCATGATATATTAAATTTTGCAGAAGAAGGTGCCGACATATTAGGAACAATAGGAGGAACAAGGTATAAAATCTTGAAGGTTAATAATAAAGACAGAAAAGCCATGTCGAACATATTCAATAATTATCCCGCATACCCATTTCAGGTTTATAACAGATATTACGAAAAACAACCTGCAGCCCACATAATTGGATATGTGAATCAGTGGGACAACTCAGGTGCAACAGGCTTAGAGAAAAGCTTTGAAAATCTTTTAAATATATCTCAACCGAAAATTTATGCTACTGTAGACGGGGCGAATAATATTATTCCAGGTTTGGGGATTTATGTAGAAGAATCAAAGAAAAATGGGTGGCTTATTACAACGCTTGACATTGATTTACAGAGACAAGTGGAAAATATATTGGAAAGCTATGATGTAAGAGGGAGTGTAGTCGTATTAGATTCAGACAATGGGGATATCCTGGCATGTGCTAATTATCCTTCGTATGACCCTAAAAGAATTTCGGAATATCTGAAAAGTGACAATGAGGAATTTTTTAACAGAGCGGTACAAGTTGGGTATCCTCCTGGTTCTATATTTAAGATTATTGTTGCTGCAGCTGCTTTAGAATCTGGCGTTGCAGATGAAGAAAATTATTTTAATTGTATCGGATATGAGGAGATTAATGGCGTAAAAATCAAATGTTCGGCTTATGAAAAGGGGGGGCATGGAGAGTTGTCGTTAATTGAAGCCTTCAGTCGATCATGTAACTCTGCATTTATTCAATTAGGGATTTTGACAGGAAGCGATGAAATTTTGAAAATGAGCAAGAAATTTGGGCTTGGAGAAAAAACCGGTATTCCCATTGAAGAAGAGTATAAGGGAAATCTTCCTGAAGCCGATGAAGTGAAAGGCGCCGGAATCGGAAACTTGTCGGTGGGGCAGGGAGAGTTGCTAATTACTCCTCTTCAGGCTGCAAAAGCTACAGCAATTATTGCTAATAAGGGAATTGATAAAGGAGTTCGCTTAGTTAAAAAAATAGGAAAACCAGATGGGGGAACAAGCGAGCCCGTTATAGCTCAATATGAAAGAGTGATATCACGTACTACTGCGGCAATTGTAGCGAACATGATGGAAGAGACAGTAAAAAGCGGGACAGCTAATAATGTTGGGAAAATTTATACATGGAATACATCAGGTAAAACAGGGTCGGCTCAGTCTATATACAAAAATAAAGAAGTGGTGCACGGTTGGTTCACTGGATTTTTACCTTCAGAAAATCCTCATTATATTATTACTGTTTTTGTTGAAGATGGAAAATCCGGAAGGCAATCAGCCGTTCCGATTTATAAAGATATTGCCGATTACCTGTATAAACAGGAGTCAAAGACTTTTTCGGAGTAATAAATACTCAATACGGAATTCTAAATCATTCAGTATTGAGTCATAGATAAGAAAAGCTATACTTCTCCTTCAAAGGCTTCCCTAAGTTTTGAAACGGCCTTTTTTTCTATTCGTGATACGTAGGAACGGGAAATACCCAGCATTTTGGCAATCTCCCTTTGGGTTCGGCACCCTTCACCTGCCAATCCATACCTGAGCATTATTACTGTTTTTTCTCTGCCTTTCAGTACTTTGGCAATTTTATTATATAGCTTTCGTACTTGTATTCTAATATCTACATCATCCACTATGCTGTCTGCGTCTGTCCCCAGAATATCATTAAATGAAATCTCATTCCCCTCTTTATCGATTCCAATTGGTTCATGCAGCGAAACTTCTGTTTTGTTTTTTCTGCCTGCTCTTATGTTCATTAATATTTCATTTTCAATACATCTGGCTGAATAAGTTGCTAACCGGGTTCCTTTATTTTTATCGTAGGTATTGATAGATTTAATCAATCCGATAGTTCCGATAGAAATAAGATCATCCGGGTCTTTTCCTGTGTTGCCGTACTTTTTAACAATATGTGCTACAAGTCTTAAATTTCTTTCGATTAAAATATTTTTGGCTTCTTCGTTACCTTGCTCATATAATGTCAGATAATGCTCCTCTTCTTCTTCGGAAAGAGGTTTGGGAAAGGAATTACCAATGGACACATAGGACATTAAGAGCATAAGCGGTTTAGAAAACATTAAAGAAGTGGTAAACAGAGATACTAACATACATTTTCCACACCTTTTTCAATAATATAGTCTTAAATTATATGTTGCAGTTTAGTAAAAAGTGCATGTCAGGCTTAAAAAACGGAAATAATCCATAACCCATAACAATTTACAATCTGTATACAGTATACAAACGATTGATTTTTTTGTTCTAACGTGATATTCTTATGTCTTGGGATAGCACTGGACTGTCTTAAGTGTTATAATATAATTCTTAATCTTAAGATAAAAAGGTGAAAAAAATAGTTAGTTTTAGTTGTTGCAAAGTTTTACGATACGAAAAAATCAGATATGTTTTTTTGCTGTTTTTTAGTATGAAGGGTTTATGATTTCAGGACACATATTTTACCTACTAAAAATTGTAATTTATTATTTTGGCATAATAGTTGCGTGTGTTATAATAGTTGCCGTATTATATACTATACATTTGTTAAAATTGCTATTATTTATGAACCCTGATTTGAGCCCTGGTTATTAATAAACATTCTATACTTAGCATAAGGAGTGAGATATATGGAGCTACGGTCTTTTAGAGGTGGAATCCATCCGCCTCATGGGAAAAGTTTTTCTGAGGAAAAACCCATAGAAAAGGCAAAGGAACCCGGAATTGTTACGATTCCGCTTCAACAGCATATTGGGGCACCCTGCCAGCCTCTTGTTAAAGTTGGAGATAAAGTTAAAGTTGGACAAAAAATAGGAGATGTTGAAGCTTTTGTTTCAGCACCTGTCCATAGTAGTGTTTCCGGTGAAGTGAAAGAAATTGCTCAAAAAATTACACCTACCGGACAAGCAACGTGTATTGTAATCGAGTCGGATGGTAAAAACGAAGCCGATGATACTGTGAAACCAAAACCGGACATCCGGAAACTATCTAAAGAAGAAATTTTAAAAGTCATCCGAGAGGCAGGAATTACAGGCATGGGTGGAGCAGCTTTTCCTACACATGTTAAGCTTTCACCACCTCCTGACAAGGAAATTGATACGGTTATACTGAATGGGGCAGAATGTGAGCCTTATCTTACAGCAGACCATAGATTGATGCTTGAACATTCTGAAATGATTGTTTATGGCATGAAGATAATAATGAAAGCGGTGGATGTTAAAATTGGATATATCGGAATAGAATCCAATAAGCCTGATGCTATAAAAATTATGGAAGAAGCTGTTAAAAACGAAAATGGCATTCAAGTTGTTCCCTTAAGGGTTAAATATCCTCAGGGAGCCGAAAAACAATTGATTTATGCCTGCACTAATAGAGAGGTGCCATCCGGTAAACTTCCAATGGAAGTCAAAGTAGTTGTAAATAATATTGGAACAGCTGCGGCTATCGGTAATGCATTTAAAACAGGAATGCCTTTGGTAGAACGTATTACATCTGTTACTGGAGCAGGGATAAAAGAACCAAAGAATTTAAGACTTAAAGTAGGAACCTCTTTTAAAGATATTGTTGAACAATGTGGAGGATATGAAGGGGAAATTGGTAAATTGATTATGGGCGGACCAATGATGGGACTTGCCCAATTCACGGATGAAATTCCTTGTATAAAAGGAACTTCAGGAATACTGGTCTTTTCAGAGGAAGAAGCAAAGCTTCCGGAACCTCAGAATTGTATTCGTTGTGGCAAATGTGTTGAAGTATGTCCTATAGGATTGATGCCTTTATATATTAGTGCGTATTCATTGAATAATATGTTGGATAAAGCTGAAGAGATAAATGCATTGGATTGTATTGAATGCGGATCATGCTCCTTTACTTGCCCTTCTAAGAGACCTCTTTTGGAAACTATACGGGTAGCAAAAAGCGAAATCAATGCAAGAAAAAGAAAACAGCAACAAAAGTAAAGGGGGGTTTTTATAATGGAAAAAAAATTGATTGTATCTTCTTCACCACACATACGGTCTTATGAGTCTATTGATAAGATTATGAGAGATGTGGTTATTGCGCTTATGCCCGCTTTAATTGCAAGTATTTATTATTTTAGATTCGGTGCGATTAAAGTATTGGTGTTCTCAATTCTTGGAGCGGTTCTTACGGAAGCCGTTACCCAGAAAATGATGAAAAGACCGGTAACAATCAGAGACTGGAGTGCAGTGGTTACAGGAATATTATTGGCATTTAACATTCCTGCCTCAGCTCCATGGTGGATTCCTTTTATAGGTGCAGTCTTTGCTATTGCTATTGTTAAGCAAATTTTTGGCGGACTGGGTCATAACTTCATGAATCCCGCTCTGGCAGCACGAGCTATGCTTCTTGCATCTTGGCCTGTTCAAATGACAGGCTGGGTTACTACAGGACCGGATGCTGTAAGTACTGCAACACCTCTTGCCATTTTAGGAGGTGAAGCGGAAGCTTCGACAGTCCTGCCTTCTATAACAGATATTTTGATTGGAAATATAGGGGGATGTATTGGTGAGACATCGGCAATATTTCTGATTATCGGCGGCATTTATCTTGTTTATAGAAAAGTAATCACTCCGAGAATTCCTCTTGTTTTTATAGGAACGGTTGCGATTTTAACATTGATTCTTGGAGGATTTGATTTCACATATATGATTTACCAGGTATTCTCCGGAGGACTTATTTTGGGTGCGGTTTATATGGCGACTGATTATGCATCGTCACCGGTTACACCAAAAGGACAAATTATCTTTGCTTTAGGGTGTGGTATCATTACAACGGTTATCAGAATTTATGGAGGATACCCTGAAGGGGTTTCGTATTCCATACTGTTCATGAATGTAGCTGCGCCGGTCATTGATAAATATACCAATCCCAGAGTATTCGGGGAGGTGAAATAAATGAAGGAAATATCTAAACTTGGAATAATTCTTTTAATTATTACTTCGATTGCTGCCGCAGGCCTTGGATTTGTAAACGGCATCACAAACGGTCCTATTGAAGAACAAATGCGCCTTGCTGATGTAGAGGCAAGGAAACAGGTGCTGCCTGATGCAGATGATTTTGAACAGCTTGATATTCAATCACCAGATGAGTATATTATTATTACAGAAATTTTTAAAGGTACGGCTGGAGGAAATGAGAAAGGTTATACACTGAAAACCATTCCCGGTGGTTATGGTGGTCCTGTAGAGGTTATGATTGGCATTAGCCAAGATGGAGAGATTACAGGTGTCAATATCGGAAATCATTCGGAAACTCCCGGACTTGGTGCAAAAGCATCAGAGGAGGGATTTATGGGACAGTACAAGGAGAAAAATTCCGATATGGAGATTAAAGTCATAAAATCCGGTGCGCCTGAAGAAGATGAAATTGAAGCGATTTCGGGTGCTACTATTACCTCTGATGCTGTGACCAATGGTGTCAATGAGGCAATTAAATATTATAACAAAGAACTAAAATAATCTTTTGGATGATTGGAGGAAACGAAATGAAATTAGGGAAAACTCTGCTAAACGGCATTGCAGCAGAAAATCCTGTTTTTATACAGATGCTTGGAATGTGTCCCACGCTTGCAGTAACCACCTCCGCTATAAACGGAATAGGTATGGGGCTTGCCACCACAGCAGTACTATTAGGATCCAACATAGTAATTTCTGCAATGAAGAATTATATACCGAGCAAAATACGAATTCCTGCATTTATTGTAGTTATTGCGACTTTTGTTACCATAGTGGGTCTTTTAATGAAAGCATTTGTTCCTGCTCTGGACAAAGCTTT
>CAZKKX010000090.1:0-9875 GCA_964553505.1 uncultured Eubacteriales bacterium
CCTCTTATTGTAGTTAATTGCATTATATTAGGAAGAGCAGAAGCTTATGCATCTAAGAACTCGGTAGTAAAATCTGTTGCCGATGGAGTCGGTATGGGAATTGGGTTTACTGCCGCATTATTTATTCTTGGTGCTTTGAGAGAAATAATAGGTGCGGGAACCATTTTTGGTGCAGTTATTTATTCTGGCTATCAACCTGCCCTAATAATGATTCTTCCGCCGGGTGCGTTTTTATTATTAGGCTTACTACTGGCATTATTTAATTGGATTTCAATCAAAAAGGCTGGGGGGGAAAGTAGATGAGTGCTGCAGGATTGTTTGTCATTTTAGTAAGTAGCATATTAGTAAATAACTTTGTCATGTCAAGATTTCTCGGTATATGCCCTTTCCTTGGCGTATCTAAACAAGTAGAAACAGCTGTAGGAATGAGTATGGCTGTGACTTTTGTAATGACATTGGCTTCCATTATCACTTATCTGGTTCAGTATATTCTGCTGGCTCCGTTAGGTTTGGAATATCTACAGACAATTGCATTTATCTTAGTTATTGCTTCCTTGGTACAATTGGTTGAAATGATTGTTCAAAAAGTAAGTCCTACGTTATATAAAGCGTTAGGTGTTTATCTGCCGCTTATTACAACCAATTGCGCCGTTTTAGGTGTGGCAATACTGAACATACAATATGAATATAATCTTATGGAAACCATTGTAAATGCTGTCGGTGCATCTATTGGTTTCGGTCTGGCTATTATTTTATTTGCCGGAATAAGGGAGAGACTTGAAATTGCAGATATACCTGCAGTATTTAAAGGGTTTCCCATTGCTCTTATAACTGCAAGTTTGATGTCTATGGCATTCTTAGGCTTTGCCGGACTTGTATAGAAAGGGGACATTACGATGGATATAACAAGTATTTTTACACCTGTTTTAATCCTTGGAGGAATGGGTCTTATATTTGGCGGTGGACTTGCATACGCATCACAAAAATTTGCTGTGAAAGTTGACCCGAGAATTGCATCTATTCGAGATAATTTGCCTGGTGCCAATTGCGGTGGCTGTGGTTTTCCGGGATGTGACGGTTTTGCGTCTGCCGTAGTAGAAGGAAAAGCACCTGCAGACGGATGTCCTGTAGCAAGTGAAGAAGCTGTTAAAGCAATTGCGTCTGTTATGGGACAAGAAGTATCTTCAGGAGAGAAGATGATTGCACGTGTGATTTGTGCAGGCGGTGTTGATAAAAGCAAAGAAAGTTTTGAGTATTACGGTATAGATAATTGTAAGGCAGCAAATATGTTTAAAGGTGGCAGTAAAAGTTGTAAATATGGCTGCTTAGGTCTGGGAACATGTGTCAAAGTCTGTCCTTTTGACGCTATTGAAATAACTGAAGAAAGATTGGCGGTGGTTAATCCTGATAAGTGTACAGGTTGCGGAAAATGCATAGAAGAATGTCCGAAAAATGTTATTGCTTTAGTACCATATAAGCAGGATGTTCATATAGATTGTAATAACAGGGAAAAGGGGAAGGAAGTAAAACAAAAGTGTGAAGTTGGCTGTATTGGATGTCAAATTTGTGTTAAAGCATGTCCCTTTGATGCCATAATATTTGAGAACAACCTTGCGAGGATAGATTATGACAAATGCAAAAACTGTATGCTATGTGCTCAGAAATGCCCAACCAATGCGATTTATGCTAACTTTGAAAATAGAAAAAAAGCTGAAATAATAGAGGAAAAGTGTATTGAATGCACTATATGTAAAAAGAATTGTCCGGTTGATGCCATTGAAGGAGAAGTGAAACAGCCTCATAAAATTCTTGAAGATAAATGTATTGGGTGCGGTATTTGCGAAGAAAAATGTCCGAAGAATGCCATACGCATGAAATAATGCCGCTTAAACAATATAACAAAATCAATTTAACAGTAATACAAGACTAAAGCAAAAAATAATTAGATAACAGCGCCTTTGCATTATTATTTATGCAGGTGCTGTTTTTTTGTCTGAAAATATAACAGCCTCGATTATGTATTAAAAGAGCGTGGATAAACTCTTAGATTTTTTCTATTAATAAAAAGAAAATCTTAAGGAAATAATAACAGAAATTGATAGATTTTAATCATTTTATACTGCTTGTAAATCAGGCTTTGAAGTGTTAAACTAAAAGCTGAAGCCATAATTCGACAGGATTAGGTTTTAAATATTTGATGAGATTATTAATTGGAGGGGGAAATGATAAGAAAAAGCGCGAATGCCTTAGCATTAATTATTTTTTTGTTGGTTGGATTAATCATAGGCAGTTTTATTGGGGATTTATTGGGAGAATCCATAAGTTTATTATCCTTTGGGAAAAGGATAGGTCTTGATCCGTTCGTTCTTGATTTGGCGTTTCTAAAATTAACTTTTGGGTTAGAATTTACTATGAACATGGCTTCTGCTTTAGGGCTGATTTTAGCTTTAGTAATTTATAAAAGATTTTAGGTGATTATTTGGAAAAAATTATTTTAGCATCAGGTTCTCCAAGAAGAAAGGAAATATTGCAAAAAAACCATGTAAAATTTGATATAATTACTTCAGAAGTTGATGAAAATTATCCTACAGGGTGTTCTAAAGAACAGATTGCGATGTTACTGGCATTAAGAAAAGCTTTGGATGTTGAGACACAACATGAAGACGGAATAATAATTGCAGCTGATACCATTGTATATATTGATGAAATACTGGGAAAACCTACTGGCTTAGAGGAAGCAATTTATATGTTGGAGAAATTGAGCGGGAATACACATGAGGTGATTACTGGTGTATCTGTTATACGTGCTAAAAGTTTTGATCGTGTCGCTTTTTATGATTCCACAAAGGTTGTTTTTAAAGAACTAAATGAAGGGAAGATAAGGGACTATATAGCTTCCGGTGAGGTATGGGATAAGGCGGGGGCGTATGCAATACAGGGAAAAGGGGTAGAATTAATTAAAAAGATAGAAGGAGATTATTATAATGTGATGGGGCTCCCCTTTGAAAAACTTAAACTTGTATTAGCGAATCGGTTTAATGTAAAATTATAATAATAAGGGGTAAGGGGATAGATAATGTTAAATACAAGAAATACTTTAATAAAAGAGCTTCCGGAAGATGAAAGACCAAGGGAAAAGTTATTGAAATATGGAGTTGATTCTTTATCGAATTCAGAATTATTAGCGATTCTAATAAGAACCGGGACAAGGGAGATGTCGGCTATAGATCTTTCTCATAGACTGCTTGCACTTGACCATGAAGGCATATCATTTTTAGCTGGTAGCTCTCTTGAAGAATTAAGGCTTATCAGAGGAATTGGAGATGCAAAAGCCTGTCAGATTATAGCGGCAATTGAACTTGGGAAAAGGATTGCCACCAAACCCAAATCCAATAGAATAAATCTTTCTTCTCCTGCTGAGGTTGCCGGTTTATTTCTTGAAGAGATGCGATATTATAAAAAGGAATTCTTTAAAGTATTGTTATTGAATACTAAAAATGAGATTATAATGATAGAGGATGTTTCCGTAGGAAACCTAAACAGCGCTATTGTACACCCAAGGGAGGTATTTTCAATGGCTGTCAGAAAAAGTGCTTCATCGGTTATTCTCATACATAACCATCCAAGCGGCAACCCTGAGCCCAGCAGAGAGGATGTTGCACTTACAAAAAGACTGGTTTCCGCAGGAGAGATAATTGGAATAGAGATTCTCGATCATCTTATTATTGGCGACGGCGTTTTTATAAGTTTCAAAGAAAAATCAATCTTATAACGATCTTGAAAGGAGAATAAAGGCATTTATGGGATTTTTTAATTTTCTAAATAGAGATATAGGGGTGGATTTAGGTACTGCGAACACACTTGTATTTGTGAAAGGTCAAGGTGTTACAGTCCGCGAACCATCAGTTGTAGCAATAGATGAGAATACTGGACAAATTCTTGCAGTAGGAAATAAAGCAAAAATGATGATAGGTCGTACACCAGGAAATATTAAAGCCATACGTCCTCTCAAAGATGGGGTTATTGCAGATTTCGAAATTACGCAAACTATGTTAAAACACCTTATTAGTTCTTCTATCTCTTCTTCCTTTTTATTTAGACCAAGAGTGATAGTAGGAGTTCCGTCCGGCGTTACGGACGTAGAAAGACGAGCGGTAGAAGAAGCTGCTTATCAAGCAGGAGCAAAAGAGGTATATATATTGGAAGAACCAATGGCAGCTGCCATAGGTGCGGGTCTTCCGGTGGAAGAACCAAGAGGAAGTATGGTGGTAGATATAGGTGGCGGAACTACGGATATAGCAGTTATATCCTTGGGTGGTATTGTAACCAGTATTTCCCTCAGAATCGGTGGAGATAAAATGGATGAGAGTATTATTCAACACGCAAAAAGAAGCTTTAACCTTTTAATTGGAGATCGTACTGCCGAAGAAGTAAAAATAAAAATAGGGTGTGCTTATCTGGACAATAGAGAAGAGGGAACCAATAGCATTGAGATAAGAGGAAGGGATTTGGTAACCGGGCTGCCTCGGACTGTTACTTTTACGGCAGAAGAAATCATGAAAGCCCTTGAGGAACCTATTCATTCTATTGTCAATGGTGTTAGAAGTACGTTGGAAAATGCTCCTCCGGAGCTTTCAGCCGATATAATAGAAAGCGGGATTGTTTTGACAGGAGGAGGCGCTCTGTTAAAAGGGTTGGATATGCTCTTGGCGGAGGAAACCGGAATAAAGGTTGTTTTATCAGAAAACCCTTTAGAATGTGTTGCATTGGGTACCGGCATCAGTGTAGAGCATATAGAGAAAATGAAAAAGAAAGGTGCCGGTACAAGAAAATAATAGAAGCGGTGTAAAGCTATGAGGTGGATTATTAAGCATAGGGTATTGGTGATTGTAGCGTTTATTACAATCATTCTCGTTATCGTTATGTCCATGTCTTATTTGTATGATTATCGCACAACGGGTCCTGAAAAAAAAGTCGGAAATATAATAACATTATTCCAAGAACCTTTTGTCAAGGCAGGTAACGGTTTGAGCAAAGGGCTATCCGGAATATTAAAATTCAGGACAATATTGAATGAGAACGAGGCCCTAAAAGAAGAAGTTTCAAGTTTAAAAAAGGAAATCGTTGATCTTAAGCTAAAAAGGGTCGATCTGGAAAGGATGACCCATTTAGCGGATGTGTTGAACGAAACTTTTAATGAATATATAGGAACACATATAACAGCAGATGTTATTGCAAAGGACGGAAGCAATTGGTTTAATACTTTTACTATCAATGCAGGACTTGAGGATGGTGTTGAGGAGGATGCCGTTATTGTTAATGGTCATGGGTTGATAGGCAGAGTTTTTGAAGTTGGAGATAATTGGTCAAAAGTTTTGGCAATAGTAGATGATTCAAATTCTGTCAGTTTTAAAATATTAAGAAATACAAAATATATCGGCATTATATCCGGAGATGGAAATGGTGGATTGGATGGATATTTGTTGGATCCCGATGCGGATGTTTTAGTTGGAGACGAAATTATTACTTCAGGACTAGGCATGTTTCCGGAAGGTATTTCTATTGGTACGGTTGAAGAAGTTATTAAAGATGAGAACAATCTATTAAAAACAGTAGCTGTAGAACCTTATGTTTATTTTAGAAATATTGATAAAGTTTTAGTCTTCAACTATTAGATTTTTAGGATCGGTGAAACTAATGAATTATATTACAACTTTTTTCTTATTTTTTGTTTGCTTTATACTTCAAACAACTGTTTTTCATTTTTTAAAATTTTTCGGAATTGTTCCCAATATTACTTTAATACTTATTATTATTCTGTCTTTTCTGTATAAAGAATTTTACGGAATTGTATATGGTGTTATTTTTGGACTTCTTCAAGATATATTTTTCAGTCAAATAATTGGTATTGCAGCTTTTATCTATTTCACGTTAGGTATTATCATTTATGAAATAAAAAAATATATATATAAAGATTCACTTTTTTCTCCAGTTATTATTACATTTCTGGGAGTTACGTACTATCATCTGACATATTGGCTTTTTATGCGTTTGTTCAATATGAACTATAATTTTTTATACATCTTAAAATCAATATATTTGGGCGAATTGGTTTATGATCTAATTGTAGCAGTGTTTATATATAAATTTTTGATTAGTAAAATACATTCCTATGGGTATTACAGGTAGATGGTGATAATATGAGAAAGTGGATGAGCGATAGAAACAATCAAATACTGCTTTTAGTTGTCTTTTTAATGTGCAGTCTTATTCTAAGGCTTTTTTCTCTTACTATTGTACATGGTGAAGAATGGAAAAATGCTTCTGATAGTATTCGTGTAAAGCAAATATATACATCTGCACCCAGAGGAGAAATACTAGACCGTTACGGCAGAGTCTTAGCAGGAAACAAACCAAGTTTTGTTGTTCAGATAGTTAGAAACAACCTAATAGATGAGCAGATCAATCAAGTGGCGATAGAGCTATTAAGTATTCTTGAAAAAAATGGAGATGAATATATCGATAATTTTCCACTAATCATTGAAAATGACACTTTTTATTACACTTATGAAAAAAGCATTGAAAGATGGCTGGTTTCTCAAGGGATGCCAGTAGATTTTTCGGCGCCGGAAGCTTATAATCACCTGAGATCGAGATATAATATCAATGAAGATTTAGATGAGTATGAAGCTCAATTGGTACTTCAGGATGAGTATAATTTCTATCCTCCTATTTCAGTAAAACAGATGCGATATCTTCAGGAATTAGAAAAAGACCTTTTCTTGGGAAGCTATAATTTAGATGAAGAGTTAACGGCAGAAGAAGCTTTTAAAGAGTTTAGGGAAAAGTTTGACATAGAAGAAGAATATAATGATATTGAAGCAAGAAAAATAATGGTAATTCGAAATGAGCTGGTTTCTCAAGGTTACAGAAAATTTAACCCGGTTAAATTAGCGGTAGATATATCGAACCAGACTACTATTACTATTGAGGAAAGAAGAATAAGCCTGCCGGGAATTGAAGTTGTAGTGGAACCTGTCAGATACTATCCATATGGTAAAATGGCGGCACATGTTTTAGGATATTTAGGTAGAATATCCGAAGGTGAAAAAGAAACCTTTGTGAATGAGTTAGGATATTTGCCTTCTGATCGTATAGGAAAGGAAGGAATAGAAAGGACATATGAGTCATACCTTAAAGGCGTCGATGGCATTCAACAGGTTGAAGTGGATGCATTCGGCAGATTGATTAAAACCATTGAAGAAACAAGCCCTCAGAAAGGCAAGAATATCTATTTGACCATTGATGCAAATTTGCAAAAGACAGCGGAGGAAGCAATCCAAGAAGCATTAGATCAGATAAGAGTAGGAGGTCAATTTGAAAGCAAATGGGGGAATTATAATTATACGGAAGCACTTCCCAATGCAAATTCGGGGGCAGTTGTTGCTTTAGATGTGAATACCGGAGACGTTTTGGCTTTGGCCAGTTATCCTGCATATGATCCAAACATGTTTTCGCTGGGAATTTCTGAAAAAGATTGGAACAGTGTTCAGGATAAAAATCCCAGAGATCCGTTATCGCCAATACCATTATTTAATACTGCTACAAGGACTGCTGTTCAGCCAGGGTCTACCTATAAAATGATGGTTGGTCTTACTGCGTTGGAAAATGGATTAAGTCCGCATACAAGGCTTTACGATGGAGGAGTCATAAGATTAGGTGACAGAACTTTTGCATGCGGTCTTTGGAATTCAAGAAGGGCAAGTCATGGGTATGTAGATATTTTCAGTGCCCTTGAGGTTTCTTGCAACTATTATTTCTACGACCTTATGTCACGTTTTGATTACAGCAGGGGTGTTCCCCTTAACATAGATATGACCGTTGAAGATGTTATGAATATGACTTTTAAATTTGGGTTAGGCAATAAAACCGGTATAGAGATCCCTGAGACTTATGTGGGTGTACCCAGCGAAGAAAAAAAGATTGCAGTGACCAAGAGAAATTTAAGAAGCAGGCTAAAGAGCAACGGGGAGTATTTCTTTGGTTCGGAAGCAGTAACGGATGAAGAATTGCTTAATGAAAAAATCAATACTATTTTGGATTGGACAGAAGAAAACCCATCCAGGAATGAGCTGATTGAAAGGCTTAAGGAACTTTTGGTTGAGACGGATAGAGTTTATGAACTTGCTGATTTAATAAAGTACTCATATTTCAATATGGCTACATGGGGAACAGGGGACACATTGAATCTTGCCATTGGTCAGGGAGATCATGCGTATACACCTCTACAAATGGCAAATTATGTTGCAACGATTGCCAATGGAGGATACAAGCACAGATTAACACTCTTAAAAGGGATTGAGAACTCAGATGTTGAAGTCAGCGAAGAAGAGAATTATGACTATCAAATAGAACTTAATAACCCACAGAATCTTGATTATATCAAAAAGGGCATGAATCTGGTTACTTCAGGATCACGAGGGACAGCCCGCGGTATATTTGGGAATTTTCCTGTGGAGTGTGGAGGTAAAACAGGTACTGCAGAGAGATCAGGTAAAATTCAACCTGTAGAAGAGACTGAATATATTAAGAAGTATTTGAAATGGATTAACCCTGCCTTAAGTTTTGAACAAGTAGAGGCGGAAATGAATAGACTGATGATTGAATTTCCTAAAAAATATATATCTGAAAATAATGCTGTGAGAGAAGCAGTAATAAGGCTTAGTAATGGAAGAGTGACGGAGAATTCTATGGATGCATATAAAGAAAATTATGAAGATTTTGCTTGGTTTGTAAGCTTTGCACCATATGAAGATCCTCAGATAGCAGTGGCTGTTCTTTTGTTTCAGGGTGGACATGGCAGCTATTCTGCTCCTGTAGCTCGTGAAATAATTGCCGAATATTTGGGGTTAAATAAAGAATACACTGAAATAGACTTGAAAAGCTATTTAACGAAATGATTTTCTATAAACGGAGGGATTATTGTGGGAAAAGTAATTGCTGTTGTATCTGGAAAGGGAGGCGTTGGGAAAACCACTGTAACAACAAACATCGGTGCTTCTTTGGCACTAATGGGAAAACAAGTGGTGATTCTTGATGCTGATATTGGATTGAGAAACCTGGATGTTGCTCTTGGGATGGAAAACAGAATAGTTTATGATTGGGTAGACGTCATAGAGGGTATTTGCAAGGTAAGGCAAGCGCTTATAAAAGATAAAAGGTTCGAGAATCTCTATTTGATGTCTTCATCTCAAACAAGAGATAAAAATACAATTAATCCTATACAAATGAAAGTTCTTTGTAAGAAGTTGAAAGAAAAATTCGATTATATTATTATTGATTCACCTCCCGGTATAGAAAATGGTTATAGAAACTCAATAGAAGGTGCAGATTCAGTAATTGTTGTTACCACTTCAGAAATTGCGGCAGTAAGAGATGCGGAAAAAATTATTAGAGATTTGGAAAGAAGAGAAAATGTAAAAATCATGATTGTTTTGAATAAAATCAGATCCAAATTGATTAGAAAGGGCATTCTTCCTGAAATAGATTATATTATACGTACATTAAAACATAATCCCATTGGAATTATAAAAGAAGATGATAGTATATATGTATCAATGAATTGCGGAACACCGATTGCTTCTCAAATAGATAGCGAATATGAAACGATATTTCATGAAATGGCAGCAAGAATAACAGGAGAAGAAATACCACTGTTTAGTAAATAGAACGATAGGTTTAAGATTGAATATTGAAGGAAGGAGGAAATTTTGCCCAGCAAAATTTCCTCCTTAAATCTTAAATCATAATTCATAAATCATGAGATTGTAGACAATTGAATACTGTAGCATAAATATTCTTTTCCGTTATCTATT
>CAZKKX010000091.1:0-9871 GCA_964553505.1 uncultured Eubacteriales bacterium
AATTTTTCAAAAGCCTGGAGATTGTGGGTTTTTTCAACAATCTCCAGGTTCCTGTCATTTCTGACAGGAACCTTTTTTATAGGTGTAGACTGAATTATAAATTGAATTCTTTTTCTGTGTCTGTTAATGCTTCATCCAGTTTTTGAATTACGATATCAATAGTTTCATCTGTCATTATTGCAGGTGGCTCAATCCTGATAGTTTTTGCATTTACAAGAGTTCCAGCTGTCATGACATGACGTTTAAACAATCCTTTTGTTACGGAATATCCCATTTCTGCTGCTGGGAATTCCAGAGCAATCAACAGACCTGCGCCTCTAAAACCAGTAAGAACTTTTGGATGTTTATCTTGTAACCTCTTCAGTTCTTTCATGAAATGTTCACCTTTTGTTTTAGCTTGACCCGGAATATCATTTTCAAGCATATACCCTATTGTTGCGATAGCAGCAGAGCATGCTAATGGATTCCCACCAAAAGTAGGAGATCCAAGAATCCATGGATTTTCTACCAAATGTTCTACCCACATATTAGGTCTTGCGATAATACCTGTAATAGGCATAACTCCACCACCAAATGCTTTACCATAAGTCATGATGTCCGGAACTGCTCCTTCTTCAACTTCACATCTCCACATGGTTCCGCATCTGCCCATACCTGTTTGAATTTCATCAAATATAAGGGCAACTCCAGTCTCATCACAGATATCTCTTAATCTCTTTAGATATCCTTTTGGAGGAATCTGAACGCCAGCTTCACCCTGAATAGGTTCTACAATAACAGCAGCAACCTTTTCTCCTACTGTCTGTAAATTTTTAATAGCTGTTTCAACTGCATCCGCATCTCCGTATTTCACATGCTGTACCTGTTGGATCATTGGTGTGTAAGGTTCTCTGTAAGCACCTTTTCCACCCATTGAAATAGCACCCATAGATTTTCCGTGGAAAGCGCCAACTGTAGAAATATACCATCTTCCACCTGTTGCAAGCCTTGCAAGTTTAAGTGCCATTTCTATAGCTTCTGCTCCACCATTTGTAAAGAATGCATATTGAAGATCTCCAGGTGTAATCATTGCCAATAATTTAGCAAGATATCCTCTTAACGGATCTACCAGTTCCTGGCTGTGTAATGCATATCTGTCTAATTGTGCTTTGACATATTTAAGAATTTCCGGATTTCTGTGTCCACAGGTATAAATTCCAAAACCGCCGAGGCAATCAATAAATTCTGTTCCGTAAAGGTCAACAAAATGCTCCTCTGAATCTGTCCATTCCACGAAAGCAGCATCTGTTGAAACAGATTTTCTATACTCCAACCAACCAGGATTTACATTCTTGTTAAAGTTCTCAATGGAATCTTTAACAATTTGATCCTTCTCTTCGTTAGAAAGTTCTTCTTTAAGAATATAGTCCAGTACTTTTCTAGCTTCTTTCAAAGCCATATCTTTATTATTAGCAGCCAAAATTCTCTCCTCCTTTTATTAGATATTTACACTGCTGCAACTTTATTATTCAATAATCATGCCAAATTTGGCTTCAATTGCACAATATAAAAAAATAATTCATCGCTAATATTGAAATATTCACAAAATACTATACGATTTGTTTTTTTACACCTGATAAAAGGATTCCGTAATGATACAAAAGAGTATAGATATTGATATTAATTCTTAAAATTAAGATATTATCCCCCTCCAATAATCTTAAGAATCTTTATATTCTCATTTTCTGAAATTTTGTATATATCATAATCTCTAAGAAGAAGTTGTTTTTCATTTATCCATACAGCACTCTTCTTCCTGAAATTCAAATATTTTAATAGTTCTGCAACAGTAATATTTTCAGGTATCTCCTGCTCTTTACCATTTATAACTACTTTCAAACAACCACCGCCTTACCGATTTAAGATTTATGATTTCCTTGCATAAGTTTGCTTAAAATTTGTTTCGCAATTTTAGCGAACTAATAAGATAAAGATATGACTCTCCGGCCATATCTTTATCCGCTATAATTATAACCTTATGATCCTAACGATCAACCTTAATTGTTCTTTATTGTTTTTCAACCCACTCCAATCCGAGTCTTGTCAGAGTTTCTTCTGTAGGATTGCCTGTTTTCTGATCCCAGCCCGCCATTTCGTAGTATGACTCAAGCGCGGCCTCAAAATCTTCTTTCTCTATCTTGGTCCCGGCATTAGGTCCGTCAGGTATGGAGATAAACATTCTATCAGGTATGACATCTTCTTTTCGTGTGAAGCCCTCCCTCTTATTGAAATATCTCATCATATTAATTCGTCTTTCACCAATCGCTTGTAATTCTTCAATACCAGTCTCCCATCCGATAGCATATTTGCAGAATGCTACCAATTCATTGGGACCATATAACTGCCATGCAGGACCCCAGGCAAATTGGCACAAGCAAAGTGTATCCATCATGGAATAGAACTTTTGAGTCTCTAATGCAAATTTAGCTTTGTTTCTGTCCAAAACACCATATGCATCACAGCTTTCAAAATCTTCAAGCATATTTGACCATATCCAATCATTAGAATCCTTTGGCGCCATTAAAGCCGGGTCATGTTCTGAAGACTGATGGTCTGCACCAAAAGGATTTACAGCATAGTTAACAGATAAATTGGGTTTCATTTGTGGCATATGTGCCGGTATCTCCTGCTTTTTACAAGTCATTACAAATTCTTCCGAACCCTTGCCAATCTTCTCAGCGGCTCTTGCACTTCCTTCTGCCAGAAGTGCACCGATACCTTTTTCCCGATAGGCAATCTTTGGAATAAGTTTTTCAAAGATACTGCCGTCACCAAAATTTATTTCGATCCCATGGGTATCTTCTTTAGTCAATATCCCTTTTTCAAAACACTCCATAGCAAAGGCAATGGTAGCCCCACAGGAAATCGTATCAATGCCATACATATTGCAAAGCTGATTGGCATAACAGATATCCTCTAAATTTGTATTATCGCAGTATGAACCAAAAGTACATATAGTCTCATATTCCGGACCTCCATATGCCGGATCCACTTTCCCCTCTATTTCCACAACGCCTTTACATCTAATTGCACATGCAAAACAAGTATCTCTTTCTTTTAAAATAGTCTTTGTTATGGTTTCTCCTTTTATTTGATCTCCCTTTTCAAGATATCCTCTTGTCCAATTTCTGCTGGGAAGAAAACCTTCTTCCAAATGGAAATCTGTTACTCCGGCGGTTCCATTCAAAGCTGTATCAACAATGACTTCATTTGCTTTTATTCTTTCTTTAATATCTTTCGTAAGGGTCTTGAATCCTTCCATATCCTTTGGTTTTTGTGGTTTTTGCTTTTTTATGACCAAAGCTTTAAGATTTTTAGAACCCATAACTGCACCGACACCGTTTCTGCCGTTTGCACGGCTTCTCTGGTGCATGATATTTGCGTATCTTACAAGGTTTTCTCCTCCAGGTCCTATTACAGACATTTCAATATTTTTTTCCTTCAGCTCTTCTTTAATAATTTTTTCTGTTTCTCCGGTAATTTTTCCCCATACATTTTTAGCATCTACGAATTCTACTTTTTCCTTATCTATATATACATAAACCGGTTTCTCGGCTTTTCCTTTAAACAAAATAGAATCATACCCGTTCCCTTTCACATGGGCCGGAATAAAACCACCTACCTGAGAATCTCCCGCCGTGCCGGTCAATGGGCTTTTAGTAGTGACGGTCATTCTGCTTTGGCCGCTTATGGGCAAACCTGTAAGAGGCGAAACTGAAAAAATCAAAAGATTTTCAGGCGAGAGCGGTTCAACACCCGGTTTCAGATTATTCAAAAGCAAGTACATACCCAACGCCGATCCTCCGGGATACTTTCTGTAAATTTCTCCGGGTAGTTCTTTTACACTATATGTAGTATCCGTTAAATTAATTTCTAAAATCTTTGCACTTGGAAAATTTTCCATATTATTTCCCCTTTCTATATTCATAATAGGTTGAAGATTAAAAGCCTTTTGCAAATATAAATAATGCAAAAGGCTTTTAATGCTGCATGAAATCACACATCAAAAGAAAGGCAATTCACAATAAAAACCTAATGTCAAAAAATTTGCATTTAAATACTTATTCTTGAACATCTATCGTTTTTTTGTTTATGCTTTTATCATAGCCTTTCTTAATTATTTTAGTGCAATATTCAGTCATTTTTAAATAGTTTTATAATGTATTTCTTACAGATTAAATAATGTTCATATCAACCGCCTGATAATCGTGGATATATTTTTAATTCATCCCCGTCTTTTAGGCGCTCGTCTATCATAACACGCATCCCGTTGACTGCAACAAAGCCAAAGCTTTTATGTTCTATTGGAATTCCTATTCTTTCAACAACCTCTCTGGCAGACAAACCATCTTCTAACTCAATGACTCTTTCTTTCTCACCATCAAAATACTTAACAAGGAATCCCCTTAAGAGCACTTTAATTCTCATGGCTTTTTCCTTTATAGCTTTGAAATGATTTCATCCGGAACAATACCTTCATTATTCCATCCAAGTACGGCATAGTAATCATCCAACATTTTTTCAAATGCTTCCTGTGGAATTTTTTGTCCTGCTGCCGGTCCTGATTTAAGTGCTTCGTTGACAAGTCTTTTTGGCATGGTATCGTCTTTTCTTGCAAATCCTTCTCTTTGATTAAAGGCTCTGGCGATATGGATAACACGCAATGCAACTTCATTCATATCATCTTCGGTGAATTCTTTCCCTGTTATCAGAGTCATTAATTCAGCCATCCGATCCATTCCAAGAGGCCAAAAATCACAAAGTATCAAAGAAAATTTTACCGCATTATATACTGCCAAGTTAACGACCATCTCTCCTTTGCCTTCTGGTGTGTAAGGAGGAATAGAGGCTTCAAACACTTCATCATTAGGTGCATAAGCTCTCATATGACAAGCTCCTCTGTCCGACACAGCATAAGCAAGGGACATTCCCCAAGAGCCACGCGGTTCATATTGAGGATATTCAAGTCCTTTAACATGCATCGCAAAATCTTCTCCACCATATTTTGATGAAAGTTCTTTTACCCCAAGAGCAAGATCCGCTCCTACTCCTTCCTTTTTTGCCATAAGTTTGAGATATTCAATATACTTTTCTTTATCTCCAAATCTAATTCCAAAGTCATGTATTCCTTTTTCTGTCATTTCCATTGCGTAAATAATGACATCTCCTGCACTGATTGTATCAAGACCAACATCATCTGCTACTTGATTCGCTTTTACAATAGCTTGTGGATCTTCAATTCCCGCATTTGGTCCTGCAACGGCGATACTTTCATATTCTGGTCCCTCACAAACCGCATCTCCGATTTTTATAAAGTTTCCGCATCCAAGACCACAGCTTCCACATCCTCTTTTTCCATCTCTGTATTTTAGCAGGATTTCGCCATTGTATTTTGTCCAATTTTCATCTGTTGTATCTGAAAAATTCCTCTTAGGAAGAATACCACCGTCATTACATGCCTCTAAGAACGCTGTTGTTCCATCTTCATAAATAAACATATTCTCTTCACTGGTTGTATCTTCTCTTAATATTTCGCTTAATCGTTTCGTCGTATTCTCAATATCGTTTACTTTCACTCCGCCTGTGCCAATTATGACTATTGCTTTTATATTTTTACTTCCCATAACCGCACCAATGCCGCCTCTGCCGGCTTGCCTGTAATAATCGGAATTTATACACGCCATTGTAACAAGATTTTCTCCGGCTGGTCCTATCGACAGGACAGAAGCCTCTTTGCCATATTCTTCGGATAAAATTGTTTCTGTTTCATGAGAACCCTTGCCCCATAAGCCTGCAGCTTCTTTAAATTCTATTTTATCGTCTTTTATTAGAATATAGCCCGGTTTTTCCAATTTTCCTTCAAACATAACGGCATCATATCCGGCATATTTAATTTTAAGTGCCGAATGTCCCCCAATGGAACAATCAAGAATTGTTCCTGTTGCAGGTGATTTTGAGGCAATAGCCAATTTCCCCGAACAAGGAACGGGAGTTCCCGTAAAAGGTCCTGTCATCAACAATAATTTGTTTTCTTCAGAAAAAGGATCTATCCCCGGTGTTAATTCTTCATACATGTATTTGATTGCAAGTCCTTTTCCGCCGATGTATTTCTCAGCCCAATCCATGTTTAAAGGTTCCGTTGAATATGTTTCGTTGCTTAAGTCTAATCTTAATACTTTATTTTGATATCCTAACATTATTCTCAGCCTCCTTTATACATACTGCAAAGCGCCATGGGGACACAGTTTAACACACCAAGGATCACCATTGCATGTGTCGCATATAATCGCTTTGTCTTCTCTTATTGAAATAACATTCTGCGGGCATTTCTCAGCGCAAATTCCGCATCCCGTACATTTGTCAAAATCTACAGATACCTTTTCATCTACGGTAATCGCTTCGAAAGGACACTCTTTTTCACATATACCACATAGCGTGCATATATGCTTTTCAAATTTCAGGTCTCCTCCTTTGTCATAGTAGGATTCAATCGAAAGTCTTGCTCTGCTTGGAATATAAGCACCTTCATGCATGCCGGAGCAAGCTTGCATGCAAAGCTGACATCCAATGCAGTTCTCTTTGTTAAATTTTAGCCTTTTTACTGCCATGTTTCTCCACCTTTCATTATAGTTTAAAAAATGAAGCATATATCAATATACTATAGTGAATTATAAAAACATGCAATACCCATTCCATTTGATTTGATTGATTGAACTATTATATAATTGCCTATTTTTCAACGCTTTAAAAACAAGAACGGTACATTTCAGAAATGTACCGTTCTTATTTTTAAGACTTTTTCTCATTATACGGCTCTACGCATCCCGGATGGAATTACTTAATGTGCCGGTCTAACGCTTTCTCTAGAATATCAAGGCCTGTATCAATTTGCTCATCCGTTATAACCAATGGCATCAGGAATCGAATACTGTTTCCTTTTAAGCCGGAACTCATGGTAATCAAACCATTTTTCGCTGCCTCAGCTATAACTTTATTGACTTCTTCTTTTGCAGGTGCTTTTGAAGCTTTATCCTTAACAAATTCTATTGCCATCATTGCACCAAGTCCTCTGACATCGCCAACCATTTCGTACTTTTCTTTCCACTGATTGAATCTTTCCATACATTTCTTTCCAATTTCGTTAGCTCTGTCTGCAAGTTTGTCCCTCTGCATGATTTCAATAATCTTTAATGCGGCTGCTGCCGAAACCGGATTTCCACAATATGTACCTCCAATTTCACCAACGCCTGGCGAGTCCATTATTTCTGCTTTTGCAGTAACCGAACTGATAGGAAGTCCTCCTGCTATGGATTTAGCACTGGTCATAATATCCGGAGCTGCGCCTGCTTCTTTCCAATACTCACTTGCATACATTCTTCCTGTCCTACAGTAACCTGTCTGCACTTCGTCGGCTATCAATAGAATACCATATTTATTACAGATTTCTCTAACACCTTTAATATACTCAATAGGCGGAATAATAAAGCCGCCTTCTCCCTGTACAGGCTCCATCACAATAGCTGCCACATTTTCAGGAGCAGTATACTCAAGGAAGAAATCTTCCAATTTGTTTAAATAATATTCTACTGCATCTGCCTCACTCATTCCGTCCGGTCTTCGGTACATATTAGGGAATTCACATCTTTGAATACCGGGAGCAAAAGGTCCCATATCGAATTTATATGGTTTTATCTTGGCTGTCATGGTCATTGTTAAAAGTGTTCTTCCATGAAATGCTCCTGTAAATACTACTATATCAGATTTTTTTGTATACTTTCTGGCTATCTTAACAGCATTTTCAACAGCTTCTGCCCCACTGTTAATAAACATGGTTTTTTTAGGACCCTCTATTGGTACAAGAGCATTGAGCTTTTCTGCAAGCTCAATATATTCGGGATAATGTACAACATTGATGCTTGTGTGGAAATATTTTTCACATTGTGCTTTAGCAGCTTCTACAACCTCAGGGTGGGAATATCCAATATTTAATACGCCTATTCCTCCTACCCAATCCATAAAGATGTTTCCGTCAAGATCTTCAAACATAGCCCCTTCGCCACGTTTAATCACACAAGGTGCGGAACACCCAACACCGCCGGGAATAGCGGTTTTTCTTTTGTCGATAACTTCCTTGGATTTTGGTCCCGGAAGAGTCGTTATGATTTTAGGAAGGGATTTTTTTAACATTTTTCGTCCTCCTTTTTGAATAATATTTTGTAAAGGCTTTCTTTTCTGACTATACAAATATGCAAATTTTATGCCTACTATATGATTGTTTATGATAAATAATATACAAATGTCTCCAAAGTCTTTATTTGCAATGCGCAATCTGTTTATACACAAATTTTTCCGTATTATAGAATAAATCCTTCTTTGAATAAATTTGCTATATTTGTATGGTTTCTTTTACATATATTATATAATTATATTCAAACTGAGTCGATTTCTTTTTTTTTCATAGCAATTTAACACAAAAGAGGTTCGCATTAAACCAAAGCCTTTTTAAAAAAATATTTTCATCTTTAAGAAAATCGTCTTAATATTGATATTTATTATGAATACAGCATTCTTTTACAACCTAATTTTTATTTCTCCGATACATTGTCGAGTATTTTAAAATGATTTGAATTTCAATAATATTTAGACAATTTAATATTTTGCTATTGTTAACCTATTTATGGTATATATTTTGCATTCCATAAAGCAATGAGAAATTATTTTCATTCTAAAATTGAAATTAAGAAGGAGGGTAGATAATTAATTTTTCTATTTAATTAAAGGAGGTTTAAGTTTATGTCTAATAGTATAAGTGACACTAATGCTACCAGCATGAAAAATCATGCAATATTTTACGGCATTGTCGCTCTGATTTTTATTATTGTTCTTTTGGTCTTTCCTGAAGATCCTGCTGATTTTGGTCCTTTAACCATGTTGCCGGCAGCATTTCTACTTTTATATGTTTTTACCACAAAAAGAATTCTTGAAGCACTTTTCGTTTCTTCTATATTAGGATATGTTGCTGTCTATAAAATCGGTTTTTTGTATCCATTCAATGACATGCTTCTGGATACCATGATGGATGGTGATGTTGCTTGGCTGTTTATAGTCTGCGGTTTAATGGGCAGTATTATTGCCTTGATAGAAAAAGTAGGCGGTGCTTTTGCATTTGGAGAATGGGTCGCAACAAAAGCTACTACAAAAAAAAGCGCTTGTATTTGGACATGGATTCTTGGCTGTGTTATTTTTATTGATGACTATCTTAACTCTCTTACAGTCGGATCTTGTATGGCACCGGTAACGGATAAATACAAGGTATCAAGAGAATTCCTCTCCTATATAACGGATTCTACTGCCGCACCTGTCTGTGTTCTTCTTCCCGTATCTACATGGGCTGCATTTATCGCAAGTTTACTGGAACAAAACGGACTTGCAGGCGAAGGAGAAGGTATAGCATGGTTTATCCGATCTATTCCTTTCAACTTTTATGGCTGGTTTGCTGCAATTTTAGTACCTTTAGTTGTGTTAGGAATCGTCCCCATATTCGGACCAATGAAAAAAGCGGAACAAAGAGCTCAGGAGACAGGCGTATTAGCACCTGAAGGCTCTGAAAAGATTGATATCAGAGGAGGCAAGGCCGTAGAAGTACATGAAAACGCTAAAATGATGAACTTTATACTGCCGATACTGGTTATGATATACGCCTCTATAGCGTCAGGGTACGGTAGCCTAAATATCTTCAGTATAGATGCACTGATGAGTCTCGATTTGCAGCTTGGTGTGTTAATTACTGTTGTCTTTATGTTCTTCCTTTATATCCCTCAGAGAATTATTG
>CAZKKX010000092.1:0-9821 GCA_964553505.1 uncultured Eubacteriales bacterium
CAAGTTGTCAAGCCTGACCCCATTTAATACCATTTACAGGAATTGCAATGTATTCAATACTTGTTGGACACATGTAGTACGGTTGATGAAGCTATTAACTGTATTCATCAAATAAGAATTTCACAATCAGCATGGACGATACATTTTATGCTTTGTGACAGCTTTAAAAATACAGCTGTCATTGAATTTGTCGAAGGGAAAAGTATTATATTAAAAAATGAAGACTTTGAGATAAAAGCTTTATCTAATAGCAGTTATAAAGATTCCATAAAATATCTAAATAGTGAAAATCTTTCTAAAGATTTTCACCCATATATGAAAAATTCACTGAAACGTTTTAAAACAGCGGCAGAATGCTTGAAGCATATACCTGAGGGTATGTCTTATATAGATTATAGCTTTGAAATCTTAAAAAAAGTATCAAGAGAGGACACAACATGGAGTGCAGTATATGATATAAAAAATAGAAAAGTTCATTTTTTTACAAAAAGCTCTACGGAAATAAAAAGCATTACTTTGGATAAGATAGACTTTGGAAATGATTCGGACTCTAAATTATTGATACTGTCTAAAGATTTGTCCGGTGATGTAACGGATCGATTTGAAAAATATAGTAGTGAAATTAATAAAAAACTTGTATATTCATTTTTTAAAAACAAGGAAATTATGAAAATAATGAATATAGATATTCCCAATGAAATGCTGGAGTTCTTATCCGGATACCCTGAATCATTAGAAATTTGAGAAAGTAAAGAAACATAGGAATTAGTATGGATCAAGGAAAAAACCAGCAAAAAGGGAGAAAAATCCACCACCACTTTGAAACAAAAAAATTATTGTTTTTTTCTGGGAGTATTTCAAATTCCGTGTAAATGATTATTTACTATAAGATGGTCAATACTAATAATGGCTTTTACAATACAGCAACGCAGAGGTGCGTCATGAGCAGCTGTATTGCTTTTGCCGGAGGCTGTAAATAAAAGTGTGTAAAAAAACTCCTTTCTGATAATAATCGATATAATCAGAACGGAGTTTTTGCAGCTTTTTCTATTTTCTGCGCATAAGCCAAATTTAATTTATATCCATGTTTACCAAACATATTAACTATACGATATGCGGACATATTCTTCAGCTTATTTGGATTCGGCAATATTTCTAAAAATTTAATAAGCCTATCACAGGCTTGACAAATACATAGCCGGTCTGCTTGCTTTTGATACTTTTATAAAGTATACTAACAACCCTACATTAAACCACCAATGTTTTAATCTGTAGTATCATGAGTATGGAGGTGTATGCCAATGCATGTTTATAAAACCCATGAGGTTTCAGAAATAATCGGCATTCATGTGAATACCGTAAGGCTTTATGAAAAGTATAAACTGATTTCCAAGCCAGAACGCTTGACCAATGGATACCGGATTTTTACCGATCTTCATATCGAGCAGTTTAAAATGGCACGAGCGGTGTTAAAAGTGGAAGTGTTACAAAACGGTCTGCGAAAACAAGCTGTAGATATCCTGAAAGTGTCCGCACTTGGCAATTTAGAGGATGCCAAGAAAATAGCAGAAAGCTATTTGCAGCAATTGGATTTAGAAATGAAGAATGCTGAAGAAGCCATTGAAATAGCAAGAAAAATTTTGAACAGTGGCGATTTGGGCATATCAAAAAAAGAAGTTGCACTTACCCGTAAAGAAACTGCAAAAATATTACAAGTTACGATGGACACACTCCGGAATTGGGAGCTGAATGGATTGATTACAGTCAAGCGGAAACAAAATAGATACCGTGTTTATTTTTATGAAGATATTCAAAGACTGAAAATCATTCGCTCCCTTCGGTGTGCCAATTATTCTTTGTCCTCAATTTTACGGATGCTGGGGGCGTTGTCACAAAATCCTGCCGTTGATATGAGAGAAACAATCAACACACCCAAAGACAACGAAGATGTGATAACAGCCTGTGATAAACTTCTAACCTCTTTATCTGAGGCAAAAGTCAATATGCTGTACGCAATCAACCAAATCGAAAAGATGCAGAAAATAAAATAATAAAGTCTCCACTTTACCACCACTCTTTTGCAATGTGATAACCTAACTTCACAACAAGTAAAGGAGGGAAGAAAAATGGGATTAATTATTGAGATTTCAGATCTACGTAAAGCCTACGGGGACCTGAATGTCCTTAACGGCATTGACCTGTCCATTACCAAAGGAGAGGCCTTCGGATTGCTGGGAGCCAATGGTGCAGGAAAAAGCACCATGATTGAATGTATCTTAGGTACCAGAAAAGCAGATGGAGGGAATGTTTCTATTTTAAGAATGAGTCCTCAAAGAGAACGCAAAAAACTGTTTGAGCAAGTAGGTGTTCAATTTCAGGAAGCAAACTACCCTGATAAAATCCAGGTGGACGAGCTTTGTCAGGAAACAAGCTGTCTGTACAGAAATCCTGCCAGCTACATAGAATTATTGAGCCGGTTCGGGCTTACCGAAAAGAAAAAGAGCTTCGTCAGTGAATTGTCTGGAGGTCAAAAACAAAAGCTGTTCATCATTCTTGCGCTTATTCCAAATCCGCAAGTAGTGTTCTTGGACGAGCTGACCACTGGTCTTGACACGAAAGCGAGAAGAAGTGTCTGCAAAAGCTTAAAAGAGCTAAAAGAAAAAGGTTTGACCATCCTGTTAACCTCTCATTTTATGGACGAGGTTGAGGAACTATGTGACAGAATTGGAATTCTGAAAGACGGACAGTTTCTCTTCTGCGGTACCGTGACAGAAGCAATCGCAAAAAGTCCATATGAAAAGCTGGAAGATGCATACCTTTGGTTTACGGGAGAGGAGGTCGATGAGAATGAATAAGTTTTTCACTACGCTGAGAACGCAGATGAAATTGTCTTTTCGTGGCATGGACATGATTATTTTTGCCATTTGTATGCCGGTTGTTATGGTGGTGCTGCTTGGCATTATTTATGGAAACAAACCCGCATATGACAGTGCAGACTACAGCTTTCTCGAACAGTCCTTCGGTGCCATTTCAACCATTGCCATTTGTGCAGGAGGCGTCATGGGGCTGCCGCTTGTGATTTCCGATTATCGCCAAAAGAAGATTTTAAAGCGGTTTCAGATAACACCGTCAAGCCCGTCTCTACTGCTGGCAGTGCAGGTAGCAATCTACTCCATATATTCGTTTATTGCACTTGTGCTGGTCTATCTGGTTGCTGCCCTATTTTTCGGAGTCCAACTGCAAGGCGCATTACTTCCGTTTTTAGGTTCCTTTGTTCTCGTTATGCTTTCTATGTTCAGCATAGGAATGCTGGTAGGGGGACTTTCTCCGAACATGAAAACAGCAAACATCCTTGCAAGTGTACTTTACTTTCCCATGCTGATTTTCTCCGGAGCAACATTACCCTATGATGTTATGCCTGCATCCTTACAGCGAATTGCGGATGTTATGCCTTTAACACAGGGAATCAAACTTTTGAAAGCCACTTCACTTGGTCTACCTGTTGAGGGCGTACTGTTTCCTCTTGCAGTTATGGCAATTATTGTGGTAGTTTGTTGTGGTATCTCCATACGTTTTTTCAAATGGGAGTAACCTAAGTGAGTTAATTACAAATGGAGGCTCTCAGCTTTCATTTATGCCCGCCGAATAAAAAAACGGCGTTTTGGCGGGTCATTCTTGATGCCTGAATATCTAAAGAATCCCTCCAAACCCTTGAAAAGTTTGGGGGGATTTTTATATGTGTTGGTCTCTACATTGACAAACTTATTTTTTCCCTTATCCTCTCTTCCCTTATTAGCGCTGCTAATAATTTTAGATACTCCTGATTCACTTATTCCTATAGTTTTACTGCACCTTCATAATATACCCTCGGCTCTCTTGGGCTCTCTTGGAATTTTTTCATTTTTTATCATTTTTCGCCTTGCCAGTTTGTCAAGTTGTCAAGCCTGACCCCCATTCCATAAGAGGCACATACTAAATTTAAATTATAATTGTCATGTTTGGTAGATAATACCCTTTTCTAACTCTTTTTTCGGCTTTTACAACAAAACTTCTCGTAATACCTTCTTCTATATCAAATGAATGAAATTTTTTATAGTTATATCCATCTGTAAACTCTATATTAACAAACCCACAGTTTTGAAGCATATTACCAATTTCTTGTTTTGTGTAAAATCTTCTTTTTGTTATTATTTTTTCCTGTTTTCCGTTTACTATATATTCTTGTATTCTCGTCTCTATGTTCCCTTTCATTTTTCTTTTATCTCTTACTATATACTCAGTATTATCAAAATTATATTTTTTTGTTTTCCATATATTGGCTTTTTCTGGGCTATGTAATGGTTTTGGATAAAATAAATCAATTAGTATTATTCCATCGTGTTTCATAGAATCAAATACATTTTTCAAAAATATCTTACAATTTGAATTATCCATTAAATAATTTATTGTATAAAAAGTTATTAACACTCTATCAAAACCATCTCCAATTGGCGACTCGAATATGTTATATTTCTCTAATTTAATAATCCCAGCTGTAATATATTCCTTTAATTTCTTCCTTGCAATATCTAACATTTCATCAGAAATATCAATACCCAATACACTACAATTATTCTCTGCTAAACTTTTCAGAACTCTACCTGTCCCACATCCAATTTCTAAAATATTATGCGTACTATCACAGTAGTAATTGTATAATGGTAAATCATCTTTAAAGCTTTCAACGTAAAAATCATAAAATTTAGAAAACACCTTATAGGTTTCTATTGTACTCATAACCCCTCCATAAGTTCAACTTCTTATCAAAAGCCATGTTGGTAAATGAAGTGTTATGTGTAGTAATTAAGTTAAGCACTATTTACTACGAGTACTCATTTTATTTTTTATCTACATCAAAATTACTACTACTAATACTGCTGGAATTAGTATACTATATGATTTCAAGTTGAAACCATCTTCAATACCGATTATTACTACTGCAAATATTGCTCCCATAATTACATTTTTATAATTCATCTATTCTCTCCTGTTTTTCTCCAATTATTTCACATAACTATAAAACTTACGACCCACATAACTTTTAGTAAAATATTCCAGTTTATATCTTAAATTATAAACTATTCATGATATTTTATCCACTAAAACAACTCCCCCATGCTCTCCACTATCTGCGATACCATTACCACCAAATACATCATCACAAAACATCCCAACAACATCATTGAATATCTTCTTATTTTAGATGGTTTTTTTATTACTTCTACCTTTAAACCTTTGTAATTCTAACTGCTTAAAATCATGGGCTAACATTTGAAAGTATGTTTTATTTATATTGGCTGATCTTAGTGTCATCGTCAGTTTTCTTTTTTTATAATCCCCTATCTTTATTAATTACCCTATTCTTTCTGATATTTCTAATATCAGTACTTGTACCATGTTTGGCTTTTCTATTCCCTTCTTGCTCACTGCTAAATATACTTTATTTGCCCTTTTGGAGCAAATAGTGTTAATATCTTTATCAAGTTTTTTCCTCCTTGTTGACTCAATTTGTTTCCGAAGCATTTTTACCTTCTGTGAATTTCAACCATTCTTTATAATGAAAAGCAGGGTTTTCAAGGTCATACTCAAGTTTTTTATCTCCAATATATAAATTTTCATCCTTGAATATGATTCCGATTTCTCTCACCCCCATATTTCCGCCTTTTAATTCAGTTGGGAAATCAAAATATACCATATTATCTTTTATTCTAACTTCTGATTTATATGCACTAATAACAGCCAATCCGCTACCATATGCCATACTAAAAGCATATTTCATATCATTCTCTTTGTAAAAATATATACCATATCCAGCAAAACCCTCTTCATATGTACTCCATTCCTTATTTTCAATGGCACTCCAGATTTCCTCTTCTGTTAAATCAGTTGTTTTTTCTGATAAACATACAATATCACTTATATTCTCCACTTTAAATACAACATTATCATTTACACTTATACTATTACTTAAAGTATGGATTGTCATACCTATATTACTTGGATATCCTATTATTTCACAAACAACTTCTTTATTTTCGACGAACACCAAATGTGGCATACCCTCATTTACCGTTTCACTTACGTTTGCTTTAAATCCAATAGTCTCTTGCACTTTTTCTTTTGATGTATATGGAGCAAAAGAATATACCATATCCCATTCAAAAGGTGTTATATCATTTAGTGAAACTTCTGCGTTATTATCTATTGCTTTTATATTATCTATAAATGCTTTTTCATTTTTATCTTGCTGCGATGTACACGCTACTAATAGAAATAAACAAGCTACCACTACTGTTACTTTTTTCAAAATACAACCTCCTATTTCATTCCTTTGCTTGCTTTATAAGCTTTTCTGCATGGTCTATTGATTCTATAAAATGCTTCTCTACTATTGATAATTCATTTCTCATTTTTACTTTATATTTTTCATATTCAAGGCTGGCTTTTTCTTTGGCTTGAGCATGACTTATTGTTCCTGCATGTTCTAATATCTCATTGTCAGTCATTTTTAAGAAGTCATTTAGTTTTGCTAACCAATCTTTCATATACATAGGCTTTTTTCTAATCGCCTGTAATTCTGCAAATTCTAAGTAAGCTGTTACAATTCTGTTGAGTATATTGATTTCATCTTCTTTTAAGTAATTCTTGGCAACTACCGTATCTGCTTTTTTAGGCTTGTCTCCTGTAAATGCTGTCATTCCCATATGTGGCAATTCTGCATTAGCTCTATTATAAATAATTTCTGCTATATTCATACATGTGGACGTGAGCGGTAACCCATGCCCGCTGCTGTTCGTTAATGAACGCTTCCACATATGCGTACTGGCTGTAGGTCATAACTCCTACAAACAGCCATGCATCGGTAACTTCACCGGTATCTGGATCAATGATGTGAGCAGGATCTCCTGCCCAGTCAACTTCTACCTGTTCACCTGGTTTGCGGGGAATGTGCATAGTAGCACGTCGTTTTTGCTCATCCTGCTGGATGTAATAGCAGAACTGTGAATACATCAGAGAGTCTTCGCCGTTCATTCGGCAATCCTCACAGTATTCTGTCCACAAGAGTTTCTTGCTTACGCCATTGCGAAGCAGCTCCTTACGGATGTAGCCATAGTCAGGCATACGCTTTTTGACTATGGTGTGTGTCTTAGAAAACATGGTTTTCTCTAAGACTGCATCGGTCTGACTTTCATCAAGCGGTCAGGAGATATCTAATTCCTGTGCTTTTGAAACGACCTTTGCCACGGTTTTGCGTGAGTCACTGCAACTTAGTGCAATATTCCGCTCGCTGAATCCCATGCTTTTCAGCCTGAGGATTTCACGGTACTTGGTCATGATGGTGACCTCCTTTAACTGTTTTTACACCAGGCGAATTTTCACTTTATGGTGCATACAAACAGTATAAAGGATTATCTATAAAAAGTGGCTCCCTTACGCCGAAATGGTGGCTCCCACTGGCCGGACAGGTGGCGCAAAGTGCTCCGGAATACTCAGGTATTATATTTTAAAGATGGACCAGTTTTCAATTGAAATGGTGGACTACTTTTAGATTAACAGAAACAGTAATTCATAGCTTTCTCCCCTAATAAGAAGATCTATTATTGAAAGGGTATCTATTTTGTATATGGTAATCTAAAAATAGCATGATCATAATCATTTCTTAATTTATTCATTAGGTTTAAATAGTAATGGCCGGAAGGTTCACATCCGAACACAATAACTTTAGCTTTACAGTGCCGTACTGTTGAATCAATTGCATTTTTAAGTGTATAATATCCCTGATCATAAATATCTACAGTAGTTAGATCATACTCCATATCCATTTGATATAGCGAATACATGAAAGAGCTTTGAAATATCAATGCCTATAAAGATTACCTTATCATGCCCATAAGTTTTAAATAGCTTGAATAGTTCTTGCTTATTAGACATACTAACAACTCCTTTTTATTTCGATTATATCTTATTAGTACATCCTACTCAAAAACCTATCACAGGCTTGACATCAAAATTTAACATGATATTATAATAAGGAACGGAGGTTCCTTATTGTGCAAGTTTTAAAAGATAAAATTAGAAACAAAATATTGGCTGTTTCAGAGAATATGTTTTATACAAAAGGGTTTAGGAATGCTTCAATGCGTGACATTGCTAATGAAGTAGGCATTAGCGTAAGTAATTTATATTTGTACTATGCAAACAAAGAGGCTATATTCTATGGTGTAACTGACGGTTTTTTTCGATACTTTATAAATGCCCTTGAAACATTTTTGGATCATGATGATAAGGATGTTAAAACAGACCTGGCGATTAGCCATATACTGAAGAAAATAATCATATCTGACCAAAAGAAGTTTGTTATACTAACAGGTAAAAGTCAAGGAACAAAATATGAAGGGTTTACGCAGCATATGGTGATGATGCTTAATAATCATATGATGAGCCAAGTGAAAAAAGATCTAGTGCACGACAATTTGATAATTTATATATTAGCAAAGAACTTTATTGAGGGAATTATTGAAATTGCTAAAAATTATAAAGATGAGGTCTGGCTTGAGACCAACATTAATGTGCTGGTCAACTATCATATGCGCGGTATGGAATATTTAATGTAATTTTTTAGCTATATAAGGAACGGCCGTTCCTTATTACAGTATACTAATATCATATATCATTTACAAGGGAGGGATTATTATGAAATCTGTAATCATTACTTATAGTCCATTCGGTAATCACAAGCTGGTAGGAGAGTTGTATCCAAATATACTACCTTAAAACCTTAAATTTTTAATGTATCGGAGGAAATGAAAATGGGAATTAAAGCTATAGTTCTAAACGATAAATCAGAAAAAGGAAATGCTTTATTTACAAAGATGTTGAAATGGCTAGATAATCCCGCCAGGCAAAAATACAATAATCCTGAAAAGCTGCTTGCAGGCTCAGGTATCCAATGTGGGCAGACAGTCCTTGAAATTGGCTGTGGTTCTGGCTTCTTTACTATTCCTGCATCAAAAATATTAGGTGAAGAGGGCAAACTATATTCTATAGATATTCATGCTAAGGCAGTTGAAGAAACTCAAAAAAAGGTAAATGAGCTGAAGCTAAAAAATGTGGTTGTTAAAAAGGATAATGCTATGAAGTCCTCTTTTGAAGACTCCATGTTCGATCTTATTCTGCTTTACGGGGTTGTACCTGCTCCGGTGATAAATATGAGTGATATATCCATAGAGATTCACAGATTGTTAAAGCCTGGCGGTAATTGCGCAATCTGGACCATGGTTCCGTTTTGGTCACCATGGCCTGCACTCAAGCACGTTTCTTTTGAAAAAAATAAGAAGCATAATGGCGTTTTCCTCTTACGAAAGATTTGAATGCCTGCCTTTTTTATACCATAATTAGAAACAAAAGCAATCTATCTGCAACATATCGTTACTGTCAAGAAATCGTTTTCACAAAATATTGCTCATTGCCCAAATTATCTTATAATATTATCAAGAAAGAGCTAAAACAAGGCATATATTTTGAAGTCTGTTTCTTTTATAGCAATAGATAAAAGTTCATTTACGTCCGGCATCTGTATACCTCCAAGCTTAAATAACGATATTAATATTGTTATTGATGTTATTATATCACTTATATGTAATTATTTCCATCAATCTTATAAAAACTTTATATATAAAAAGAGAACGCAGTCTAAAAACCGACATTCTCTCATAATTGCCCAGTCTCGGGAGTTTGACAGTTGAATAAGAAAAAAATAGCTATAAGCCTTGAAATGGCTT
>CAZKKX010000093.1:0-9795 GCA_964553505.1 uncultured Eubacteriales bacterium
CATTTAGGACATAATCATTTGTGGTACAGTAGGACATTATCATAAATGAATCATAAAAATGTTAAAGTATTAAATTATTTAGTTGACAAAAAATAGTAATGTGATATTATTCATATTTAAAATATAAAGTATAAGGAGAATGCTGAATGGAAAACGGATATAATAGAAGCAAGCTGACCATGAGTCAGGTTATGCTGCCCAATCAAGCCAATGTCGCAGGTAATGTACATGGAGGAGAGATTATGAAATTTATGGATTCTACTGCCGGAGCTGTTGCTATTAAATATTCGAGAAGCAATGTAGTGACTGCAAGAGTGGATGAATTGGAATTTCATTCTCCTATTTTTGTAGGAGCGATGGTGACTTGTACGGGAGTGGTTGCTTATGTAGGAAAAACGTCCATGGAAGTGGCGGTTACTGTTGATGTGGAAGATCTGGAATCAGACGAACCTCCTAAGCGTGCGCTGAGTGCTTATTTCACTATGGTGGCATTGGATAAAATGGGAAAACCAAAACGAGTTCCACGGTTAGAAATAGAAACAGAAGAAGAAGAAAGGCTTTTTCAAGAAGGAAAAAGAAGACACGAATTCTATAAGATGAAGAAATAAGAAGTACGGAGAAGTAAGTTTGAATTATAATATGAATTGACTATAAATAGTTAGGGATTTTGCTGAAAGCAAAATCCCAGATTTTGGAGATTTGCCGCGGCAACTTATTTTTTCCGATGTTCTCTGGGAATATCTTTTCTGTTCTCATTTTCTAACTGTCCCAAGTAATAATCTTCACTGTACTTTTCTACATCCTGAACTGTTCCCGACTCTTTTTCATCGTACATATTGTTATCATACCAATCCAGAGCTTTTTTGTCAGATTCTGTTTTATTGTATCGCGCAACAGCCTGCCAAGAGTCTTCACCGTCAAAACCGCTGTATTCATCTTCATCTCTAAAAGTTCGACCAAAAGGTGTGCCTAAAATTTTTTCTTCAATAGGTCTGGAATCCATTGCCTCGTCAAGTGTTAAGCCCTTGTTTTCGCATTCCATGCATTCCAGTGCCGTGGGGAGTATTTCTAATCGGTCTTCTTCAATATCTTTTCCGCATGAAATACATTTTCCATATTTCCCATTCTTGATTCTTTCTAATGCTTTATCCACTTCTCTGATGTGCATAAGTTCATTGTTTTTTAAGTTGAAATTCATTTCCATCTGAAAAGTTTCAGAACCTGAATCAGCAGGGTGATTGTCATAGGATGACAGCTCTTCATAATATTCTTGCAAGGAATCGTTAGGCTCTATATCCTCCATTAATTCTAAAGTTGTAACAAGTTCATTTTTTTCATTTAGTAATAGTTTTTTATAGTGTTCTAATTTTGTTTTGTCCAAATTGATTGCCTCCTAATATTTCAAAGATAAGATAAAGAGATGATAAGGTTATTTTTCTCGATTATATATTTATTATCCAGGGGAGGTAAACAAAAAAGGCGGATACCGCCTTTTGCTTTATAGATTATGGATTATGGAGTATAGAGTATAGATTTACTAACCATCTGACCATCTATCCCTCTGACCATCTATTTATCTCTTTCTAACCTTTCTATCTTTCAGTTTTTTTCTCTTTTTTCCAGGGCATTGATATGCCTTTTGATTTTTTTGGTAGTAGTTTTGATAAATTCTTCCTTACGAATACTGAAATTCCGCACTCTTTTGTATAAAGGCATTCGATCGTTTAAGTCTCTAACAATTTTTTTAAGAATGTCATGTAAATCTTTTTCTTTAACGTTTTCTCCGAATTCATCAAAAATAACATCGTAAGCCGGTCTTAATTGTGCACTTACAAGTGTTTCTCCGGTTCTCTCGTCAAGGATTCCACTTACAAGGCTTTCTTCGATGTATTGACTTTTATTGAGATAAAATTCGACTTCTTCAGGATATATATTCTTTCCATTTTTAGTAACAATGACATTTTTCTTTCTACCGGTAATAAAAAAGCAGCCTTCTTCATCTATATAGGCTAAGTCACCTGTATGAAACCACTGATTTTTTAATACTTTATCGGTATTGGCTTTATCCTTATAATAGCCAAGCATTACATTGGGTCCTTTGCAGATAATTTCTCCAATACCTTCCTTATCGACATTGGTCAACTTAACCTCTACATCGGGAATTGCTATGCCAACTGAGCCAACTTTTCGGAATGTATCAGGTGTTCCTGTAACAAGCGGAGAGCATTCGGTAAGCCCATAGCCTTGAGCCAACTTTATCCCGAAATCTTCAAAGCCTTGAATGACAGTTGGGTCAAGTGGAGCAGCTCCGGAAACAAGCAGTCTGAGTTTGCCACCAAATTTTGCGTATATTTCTTTAAAAAGAATTCGAGATAAATCGATTCCAATTTTCTTCAAAGCATTATTTATTCTAATTGCTTTTTTAAGGGTTGATTCTTTCCCGGATTTTTTTGCTTGCTTCCATATTTTCCAATAAATATTTTCGAATATTAGCGGAACACCTATAATAACAGTTGGTTTTGCTTCAATAATATTTTTAGGAATATGTTTCAAACCTTCGCAGAATGCAATAGATGCCCCTCTGTAAAGAGGCAACATCATACCTAAAGAACACTCAAAAGTATGATGTATTGGAAGAATGGATAATGTACGGTCACTTTCTTTAATAAGAACAATACTGCAAGTTGACATAATAACGGAGCAAATATTTCGATGACACAGCATTACGCCCTTTGCCAAATCTGTTGTGCCGGAAGTAAAAAGGATGATTTTTGCTTCTTCAGGGTCTATTTCAATATTCAGGTATTCTGTGTTTCCTTTTTTTAGCAGTTCATTGCCACTTTTTATCAAATGTGATTGCATGAGTTCATTTTCGCAATCCGAATTGATGATATCCATATTTATCTTATACGGGATACGGGTGTCAATAAAAATATTTCTGTAACTGTTGCTATATACGATTGCATCAATTTCAGCCCTTGAAATGAGGTTTAACAAGTCTTCCTTAGGTAATTCTTTGTCGAGAGGGACGGCAGTACCTACACCATTAACCACTGCAAGATAAGTCACGATCCATTCATATCTATTTTCACCAATAATTGCTATTTTTTTATTTAGGAGTCCCATACTCAAGAGTGCTGTTCCCAAGGCGTCTACTTCTTTTTTCAATTGGTCGTATTTTATGGGAACATATTCCCCGAGTTTCTGATCTTTTACCAAGAAGGCCGTATTATTTTTATAGAGTTCAGCGCTACTATTAAGCATTTCTTTTAAATCGTGTATCTCACGTCTTTCGTAAAAGGGTATTTTATTCTCCATCAATATTTCATTCCTTTAATATATTATTATTCTATTATATAACCTCAAATACAAAAAAACAATTATTAATCAGCTCCAATATAACATATATTGATATATATATCATGTTTTCAGTCCTGTAAGTATATGATATAATTCTTTTATATCCGACATATTATGCTAAATAAAAAGGCTCAAAGGGAGTGCAGATTGTGAAATTGACAGAAAGTAAAGGGTTCAAAAAATTTGTATTTGTAATATTGATGTTTTTCTGTGTTACATTTTTTGTTTATTTACTATTTCCGAAAATACCCATTATTAATCGATATGTTTCTAACAAGGATTACATTGCTGTTTTATATCTTCAAGGCACTATTATGAGAGGAGATTCGGGAGGATTCTTAAATTCTAACAATTATAATCATGCTTATATTCTTTCGCAAATAGATTCGTTTATTGAAGATGAGCATAATAAAGGGCTGGTTTTATTTGTCGATTCACCGGGAGGCGGTATCTATGAAACAGATGAAGTTTATTTGAGATTATTGAAATATAAGGAAAAAACAGGATTGCCTGTTTATGTTTCAATGGGAAGCTTAGCAGCTTCAGGAGGATATTATATAAGTGCTGCGGCAGATGAAATCTATGCCAATAGGAATACAATTACAGGTTCGATCGGGGTGACGATGGGAACATTTTATGATATATCAGAATTTTTAAGTGAACATGGGATCAATACAATAACTATTACAGCGGGAGAAAACAAGGCAATGGGGGACTTAACAAAGCCCATGAGTCCTGAACAGAGACACATATTTCAATCATTGTTGGATGAATCTTATGATCAATTTATAGAGGTTATTGTAACAGGAAGAAACATACCTGAAGAAAAAATAAGAGAAATTGCAGACGGGCGAATATATAGTGCCAAGCAAGCCAATGAATTAGGATTGGTAGATCATATTGGAACACTGGATGATACCATAAAGGCTATAATTGAAGATAATAAACTGTTTGGCTGTGAAATCAGATCATTTTGGTATGAAGATAATTCATTGTTGTCATTTATCAGTGGATTGGCAGCATCTTCCCATATGCTTAATAGAAGTGAGATCGATACTGTTCTTCAGTTATTAGATAAACAAGGGGATATACCTATTGCGTATATGTATGACTACAATTAAAAATATAAGAAGAGACCATTCAAAAGGATGGTCTCTTATTTTAATAAGGAAACTCAAATTAATGAGTGAACCTTACTATCTTGATTATGCTCAGAATAGAAAAAAATATTCACTTTAAATTGAAATTAGTAAAAAATATTTGGAAATAAAAATATAAAGAGAGACAATCCACAATGGGATCGTCTCTCGAAATAAGGAAACCCAATACTATGAGTTAACCTTACATTATCAGTATGTGCAGAATAGAAAAATATATTCATTTTTTTATTGTAAAATATTGGTGGATATAATATAAGAGAGACAATCCACAAAGGGAATTGTCTCTCGGAATAAGGATGCTCAATCTCTATGAGCAATCCTTACAATTTTATTATAAACAATATTAAAAATAATATTCAAAAAATTTAAATATATTTAATTCATGAGTATTTAAGAAGAATTAGTGTTTTTAAATAACTTAAAAGAGCAAATGTGAAAAGGAATGTATTGCTGAGTATTGAATAAAATAAATGCTGAGAGGATATATGAGAATTATTCAATAGATATAGGTGGGGTTAACTTGAAGAAGATGTTTATTATCATATTGATAACAATTTGTTTGTTTTTTGTTTATTTCTTTTTTCAGATAAAATCAAAACCTGATAAAATAGCTATCACATATGAGGGAATTCAATTCTATCTTGATGGAAGGCTTTATTCGCTCAAAGATAAAGAGAATCGAGTTTTAGAGCCATTTTCATATAAGGATACTGTGTATTTACCTGTTGAAGAAGTATCTGCAATTACAGTAAATAAAGCTTCGATTTCTAATAAGAACATTCTATCCATTGAGTACAGAGAAACATCGGAAAAAAGTGATATTGAGAAAGTTAAAGAAGAAGAAAAGGGAAGAATAGTAAAACCTCAGAGAATTACTAAAACCGTTCGTGTGGAATGGGTGAAAGGAAAAATTCAAAAAAATGACAGAGATATAGTCCCGGAAAGCATAGAAAATGAGAAAATAGAATTTTTAATAATAGAAGGAAAATATTATCTTCCTTTTGATATTATGGCAGAGGCAATTGAAAAGGAAGGTGTTTTTAGTGATGATACCAAAAGTGTATACTTTCAAGACATTGAGATAATAGAAGACAGCATCTTAAATGCTGATGAGAATATTTTTTCATTGGAGCGAATTGATGATATATCGAAAAAATGGCTGGATTCATATGAGTTTTTGGACCTCCGTTTTATAGGTGAATCATTCGAAGGGAGGAGCATCAAATCGATTGTGGTTGATTATGAAAAAGATAACTTCCCTGAGAAAGAGAAAATTTTGTTAATAAGCGGTATCCATGCAAGAGAAGATTATTCAATTATGTTGAATGCACAGATGCTGGATCGTATGTTGTTCCACTTAACACATTCGGGATACTGGGGTGAATTTGATTTAAAAGACTTGTTTTCAAAAATTGAACTCCATGTTATATTAACTGCTAATCCTGATGGACTTAATATAGTCAATAACGGTATTAGCTCTTCAGGTAATTATAATGACTTAAAGAAAATACCCGATATGGCAGGCGACCATAGATGGTGGAAAGCCAATGCAAGAGGTGTCGATTTAAACAGGAATTTTCCTGACAGTAGTTGGGATATACGAAGTTCAGAAGGTCCTGCTTCAGAAGGATATAAGGGCGAATATGCAGGAAGTGAGCCGGAGACGAAAGCCATAGTGGATTACTGTGAGGAAAATAATTTCATTCTATCCGTTTCCTATCATACTTCTGGAAATAAAATATTCTGGGCAGATATAGGGACCCATGATATTTTTAATGGTATTGATTCGGAGATAGCAGATAAATTTGCAGATTTAACAGGATATGAAAAATTAGGTATTTCGCAGGATCCTAAAACCTACGGAAGTGGTTTTGAAAATTGGTTCAGAGAAAATTATCAAAGACCGAGTTTTTGCGTTGAATTATCGCCTTATCCCGGGATCGAGTATGTACAGCATCCAAATGCCTGTTTTGATTCCCTGGTATGGAAGGATGCAAAGTATACAGGACTTTCCTTTATGGCAGAAGCTTTAAAACTCAGAACACAGATGTATGATGTATACGAAAAAAATCATTTTAAGAAAACATTTTATTCTAAAGAAGAAGCGATTCAATATGCCCAAAAATCATCATTAAGAGAAATTCGATACCGAGATCAAGCGGTTTGGGAAAGATAATTATTGTGAACTGACGATATAAAAGCTTTCTTTCCGGCACTAATTATGGTAACTTTAAAATATCATCAGGAGAAAGGAGCAAGAAGTGAAGAACATTATATTGATAGGAATGGCAGGTTCGGGAAAGAGTACTATTGGAGTCCTTCTGGCAAAATCTCTGGGAATGCCCTTTATAGATACGGATTTGATTATACAGGAAAGAGAAAATAAACTGCTTCAAGACATTATAAATCAATATGGTATAGAAGAATTTTTAAAGATAGAAGAAAAAGCACTGCTATCATTAAACCTGCATGGTACAGTTATTGCGACGGGTGGAAGTGCGGTGTACAGCTCACAGGCAATGTCGCATCTTAAAAAGAATGGACGAGCTGTGTATATTAAAGTTGGGTATGATGAAATAAAAAAAAGGCTTAAAAATATCACTACAAGGGGGATTGCTGTTGAAAAAGGGAAAACATTAAAGGATCTTTTTCAAGAGAGAATTCCTTTGTACGAAAAGTATTCGGATATAACCGTAAAATGCGAGGGGATGAGCATTGAAGAAAGCTTGGAGCAAGTATTAGAGTATTTAATTTATTAAAATACATTGAAGGAAATTATAGAAATTCAAAACTGGGAAAATTGATTTGAATTATGACTTCAAGCATGGATAGGAGAAACCAATGAAAGCAAAACATATGGACAAAAGACTGAAAGCGTATAAAGAAAAAATCATAACATATTTTTTGCATTATTTTCAATTTGAAAAGAAAAATTTTATGATACCTTTAATACTTATCATGATTTTTTATGGCATAGCTGTGTTTCTTAGAATAAAAACCGGTAAAGATTTTTACTTAATTAATTTTATGTATATTGGAACAGCTTTAGGTATAGGGCTTTTCCTGACAAATTCTTTAAAAAGAGAGTATTCTGGATGGGGAAGAAGGATTGCTCAGTTTTTAATAGGTACATATATGTTGGTATTCATAGGGATATTGATGAATGAAAATATTCAGATTGAAGGTTTTTTCTTCTATATTTTTTCAGGGATTTTTACAGGGAGCGTGCTGCATTATTTTATTGCTAAAATTGCAGGTCCTGTTATATTTAACAGAGGTTGGTGCGGGTGGGCATGCTGGACTGCCATGGTCCTTGATTTATTACCCTTTAAAACGCCTTCTATAGGAAGAATAAAGAAAATTGGTAAATTGCGTTATGCAAGTTTTATAATTTCTCTTATGCTGGTGATAATTATATGGTTTGCAATGGGCCCCGAAAGACTTAGCATATTAGATAATCATGCCTTTTATTGGTTAATAACAGGAAACTTGATTTACTATGCTTTGGGTATCTTATTAGCTTTCTTTTTAAAGGATAATAGGGCATTTTGTAAATATCTCTGTCCCGTTTCTGTGATCATGAAATTAACATCCCGCTTCTCAATGTTAAAAATGACCATCTACAAGAGAAAATGTTCCGAATGCGGACTTTGCGAGAAAAATTGTCCCATGAATATAAAGCTAATGGATTATAAAAAACAGGGGAAACGAATTCTTTCTACTGAGTGTATTTTATGCTGCACCTGTATCGACGTTTGTCCTGAGAAAGCGATTCACATGACGTTTAAATATGATCACGGAAATAAGGAATATTTAGATTATAACGAAGGGAAAGTAATAGAAAAGGGAAAGAATGAAAACAAGTAAAAGGCAGGAAAAGACCTGCCTTTTGTAAGCATTTGTTTTATTCATCAGATGCTTCAATAGCACTATCTGTCCTGCTGTCGTCAATACCTTCATCAGGATCATTGATTTCAATGGTATTGGTTTCATCATCCCATTCAACTATCAGACCTAAGGTTTCCATGATAAACCTCAAAGGTACATATGTACGGTTATTCATCAATTCAGCTTTTGAATCTAAAAGGATTTCTTCCCCGTTTACCAAAGCTGTATCAGAGTCAATGGTAAGACTGATTATGATATTATCTTTAGATATGGTTACTTCCTGAGTTTCAGGGTCCCAATTTAAATCTGCACCAAACCCTCTGGTGATGGCACGAACGGGAATCACCGTTCTACCGGTCTTAATAACCGGAGGTGTATCAAATTTAAAATTAGCTTTGTTTGAAAAAATATTTCCAATATCTAATATGGCTGCATCCGGATTTTCTGAAAGAATGTTTTCAGAGGCTGCTTCAATAGTATTAAGTTCATCTTCAGTATAATTCGATTTGATGAGTTTCTTTCTTACTTCAATTTGATTTATGAATTGTGTTTTGACGTTTTTGAATTGTTTATGGGCTTCCTGCAGTTGTATAGATAACTGGTTTGCAAGCTCTGTATCGCCTGAAGCGACAGCGGCTTCGTATTCTGTTTCTATTTGATGTTTTAAAGCTTCCGCTTCATTTTTCTTGGCTTCGATTTCTGCTTTTGATTCCCTGAAAGTATTTTGTATTCCTTTTGAAGACTCTTTATTGATAGTTTTTTGAATTTTTTTGTTATCCCTTACTTCAGAATCCTTCCCTTTAGGCTCGGCATAGCTGATAAATGCGTTGATTACTAACAATGATACGATTAAAGTAATGGATATAATTTTCTTTTTCATATTTCCTCCTTTATGAGTTCGCCCAATTCATGAAATAAATTTTCGCGAACCTATATACTGAAAATTTGTCATTTCGGCGGTCAGGCTGCCATCTTTTGTAAGGCCCTTGACTTTGCGTCCCTGATTTTCAACAGGTTCGCCCTTTCGATTACAAATATACCTCCTTTTCTTTATTAAAGAATACGGAAGAGCATTATTATTTTGGGACCTTTTTGCAAAATATTTCTAATAATACTCTAACATTTTTCAAACAATGGTCTAATTCATCGGGGATATACTGTAGAAGAGGTGAGACAATTGTTTGAGATAATGTTTGGATTTATGTTTTCATTTTTATTTTTATTATTTTTATTAAAATTAGGTGTGGGATTGATAAAAATATTAATTATTCTCATTTTCCCAATACTGATTTTGATATTTCTCCCGCTATTCATTATGCCGCTTCTGTTAGTATTCGGAATAGGGTTTATAGTGATTGCTTTTTTGAAAATGCTGATATAGTATTTA
>CAZKKX010000094.1:0-9647 GCA_964553505.1 uncultured Eubacteriales bacterium
TTTTTTATACACAAATGATTTTATAAAGACTGTGAATACTAAAGAATGTATAATGATATGAATAGAGAAATAAATAATTTCAGGAGAACGATGATGAAGAAAAAGAAAGTATATATTGCCTATACGGGGGGCACCATTGGAATGGTAAGAACTCAAAAAGGATACGCGCCCCATAAGGGATATATGTACAGAGAACTTGAGGCATTTTCTGAATTAAAAGCGGATAATATGCCGGAATATGTTATCAACGAATATGAACCTCTTCTGGATTCATCCGACATTTCTCAGAACGAATGGATAAAAATTGCGAGGGATATTGAAAAAAATTATCATCGGTATGATGGATTTGTAATTCTTCATGGAACCGATACCATGGCTTACACCGCATCGGCTTTATCCTTTATGCTTGAGGGTCTGGGGAAGCCGGTAGTGCTAACAGGTTCGCAGATCCCATTATGGGAAGTGAGAAATGATGCAAGAGAAAATATTATAACTGCTCTTCAGATAGCAGCAGGCTATGACATTCCTGAAGTTTCTTTGTATTTTAACGGAAAATTATTTAGAGGCTGCCGCTCTATAAAAGCCAGTTCCGACTCTCTGGATGCTTTTCAATCACCTAATTCGCCACTGCTTGCCCGGGTGGGTGTCAATATTGATGTAGACTACAAAATGATTATGCATCCATATCAGAAGAAGCTTAGTGTGTTGGAATTTGGAAATTTTCCTATTGCTATTGTTAAAACCTTTCCCGGAATGCAGACGGATATTTTAAGGAACATACTGAAACCACCTTTAAAAGGGATTATTATTGAAGCTTTTGGCGTAGGAAATATTCCTACAAGAGACGAAAACCTGGATAAAGTGATTAAAGAAGCTGCAGATAGAGGCGTTGTGATTATAGTTTGTACACAGTGTGTTGAGGGAGATGCTCATATAGGAGTGTATGAAACCAGCAGAATACTTGTTGAAGCCGGGGCGGTCAGCGGATACGATATGACTACGGAAGCAGCTCTTACTAAATTGTATTATCTGTTTAGCAAAAATTATGAACTCGAGGACATAAAAAGATTGGTGGAAGAGAATCTCCGTGGAGAATTGACGAAACCACTTTATACTGGAGGGGTTTATGGATTATAGGTCATGGAGTCCTTCTGACCTTCTATAACTTCTCATAAAAAGAGGGCGTTAGCCCTCTTTTTATGAAATCATTTTTATTCTTACGGTAACCAGCTGTTAACCAAATCTTCGTTAGTATTCATCCACTCTCTGGCAACGACAAGGGGATCTTCGTCACTATTGGCAATATCACCCATTAAATCTCCCAACTGTTGCCCATCCAAATAGAAGTTAGTCAAGAATTGTTCGACGTCAGGCATATCTTCGCCTAAATCTTTACGGGTAACGGTGTGGATATTTTCCACATCTCCATAAACGCCTTGAGAATCTTCAAGGAATTTTAGATCCCAACTGGCGAATTTCCAGTGTGGTGCCCATCCGGTAACTACAACAGAATCATTATTATCGATAGCTTTTTTCAACGCTGCCGTCATGGTTGGTCCGCTTCCGGGAATCAATTCAAGATCTAAACCATATTCTTCGATTGCATTTTCCGTAGCCTGCATTATTCCTGCGCCTGAGTCAATACCAACTATTTGGCCTTCTAAATCATCTTTAATGCTGTTCAGTTCTTCGATAGTGTTAATATCCATGTATGTAGGAACTACTAAACCAATACGGGCATCTTCAAAGTTGTATCCCAAATCATTCAGATCATCTCCGTATGTTTCCATATAGCTCTCGTGAGTAATAGGAAGCCATGCATCTAAAAATGCGTCATAGTCACTATTAGCCAGTGAAGTAAATATAGGGGCTACATCTGCCATGGTTGTTTCTACTTCATACCCCATTTTGTCCTCAAGTATTGCTTGAGCAAGGTTTGTCATGGCAACTCCCTCTGCCCAATTAACATAAGCAAGCTTCACTGTCCCTTTAGCTTCAACGGGATCTCCTTCTCCTCCTTGATCTTGTCCTTCTTGGTCCTGCGGAGCACATCCTGCAAAGAGTGCACTACCCAATATCATTACCATCAATAGAATAAACGACTTAAATAAAATTTTCTTCATAAATCTTCTCTCCTCTCTTTGTGATAAAATATATATAAGCTCAGGTTCAACCTGTGCGAGCTTTCTTTGAGTTTCCTAAAGCCTGAGTTACTCGATCCAGAACCATAGCCAGAATTACAACTGCAATGCCGCCCTCAAATCCTCGTCCTATTTGCATTTGAGTAACACCTTTCAAAACTTCTTCTCCCAAACCTCTGGCGCCAATCATAGCAGAGATTACCACCATGGATAGTGCAAGCATAATGGTTTGGTTAACACCTGCCAGAATTGTGGGTGTAGCCAATGGCAGCTGGACTTTCATAAGTAATTGTTTATCTGTAGAGCCAAAAGATTTTGCGGCTTCTACTACATCTTCAGGCACTTGGCGAATACCTAAGTTAGTCAATCTGACCACAGGTGGCATAGCGAAAATAATGGTTGCTACTGCACCGGGAACTTTACCCAAACCGAAAAATATAACAGCAGGTATAAGATAGACAAAAGCCGGCATTGTTTGCATAAAATCCAACACAGGTTTTATGGTTCGGTCAACCGTATTATTTCTTGCCATCCATATTCCTAACGGAATGCCGATGAGCAATGCGATAACTGTTGCAGTGAATACTAAAGCAAGGGTTTCCATTGTTTCTTCCCATAGTTCAATATTGTAAATTAACAATAACCCTATAGCAGAAAAAATTGCTATTTTTCTGCCGGCTACTTTCCAAGCGATAAAAGTAATAATAGCTATTAGGACATAAGCAGGCACGGCTATAAGCAACATTTCAAACCCATCAATTATAGTCACAATAACAGTTTTGATTCCATTGAAGAACGGTTCCAGGTTATTCGTCAACCAATCTATTAGAGTGTCAAAATAGTTTCCTATTGGGATTCTATACATCTGAATTCTCCTCCCCCATTATTCCTGTGAGTACAGATACTCTGACAATGATACCTATCATTTTATTATCTTCATCTGTTACAACAATAGGATATTTGGTATTTATTGCAGTAGGAAGCAAGTCAACAATAGGTGTATCCGGAGAAGTTGTGTGAATATCCTTATTTATAATACTTTCTATATTATTTGTGCCTTCCTTTAATAAACTTAATGCATCGTCAATAGTTATGATTCCCTGAATATGCCTTTCTTTATCCACAACAAATATACTGGAGATTCCGGATTCTTTCATTTTTCTTACGGCTACCCTTGCTCCGTCTTTTGAAGATACAATGGCATCCGGTTTTTTCATAATCGTTGAAGCAGTAACAACTTTTACCCTATTAACATCCTGTAAAAATTCTTTTACATAATCATCTGCAGGATTATTTAATATTTCTTCCGGTGTACCTATCTGAACAACAAGGCCGTCTTTCATAATGGCAATACGGTCGCCTATTTTCAGAGCTTCATCCAGATCATGTGTAATAAAAACGATTGTTTTTTTCATTCGGGTTTGCAAGGCTAAAAGCTCATCCTGCATTTCCTTTCGGATAAGCGGGTCTAATGCACTAAAAGCTTCATCCATAAGAAGAATATCTGCTTCGGTAGCTAAAGCCCGTGCCAGACCTACTCTTTGCTGCATACCTCCGCTGAGTTGGGAAGGCATTGATTCTTCATAACCTTTCAAACCCACTGCTTCCAAAGCAGAATATGCTTTTTTTCTGCGTTGGTCTAATTCTACATCCTGCACTTCCAGTCCATAAGCAACATTTTCCCAGACTGTCCGGTGTGGAAACAATGCAAAATGCTGAAATACCATGGCAACTTTTTTTCTGCGTATTTCAAGGAGAGTGTCATTGCTGCAGCCTACAATATTCTGTCCGTCAATAATTACTTCGCCGGCTGTAGGTTCGATCAATCTGTTGAGACATCTTATCAATGTAGATTTTCCACTTCCCGATAAGCCCATTACCACAAATATTTCGCCTGCGTTAACTTGAAAACTGGTATTGTTTACACCGATTCCATGGCCGGTTTTTTTTAGAAGTTCTTCTTTAGACATACCTTTTTCAACAAGGGGAAATATTTTTTTGGGATTATGTCCGTAGATTTTGTATAATTTCTTTACTTCTACTTTGACCATTTCCTTTCAACCACCTTCTTCTATTTTAATGAACTAACTAATAAGTTGAGATTATAAAGACACTATATTTTTTGCCATTTATTTCAAAATATACATTATGTATTTCAATGAACAAAAATATGATTTTTTCCAAAAAAAGAATTCTAACTTTATTTAGTAAATAGAGTTAGAATGCCTAAGTTTCGCCTTAAAAGACTATCCATTATACCATCATATGATAGTATAGCACATTTCCTTGCCGTACCTGTGCAGACTCCAGTTCTAAAATCATTTTTCAGTTATAGTTTCATTTTATTCACTTCAATTGGCTAATAAAATAAGAAGTTAAAAGCAACTTATATTAATCTGTTTTACAACATATTAATACTCGCAACCCAATTACTTCTATAACCTACTTCATGTTTTTTATTTGGAAATTAACAGTTTGTATTATATCGATTATCATTCTGATTGTCAAATTAATGAAAGAATATTTATGATGATAAGAATTGATATTCAACGTATAAATGGTTATAATCAATTCATGAAATCAAAAAAAAAAAAGCGGTGATTTAATTGAATAATTTTTTTTCCGGATTAGTAGAAAAATTGGAGCCTTATGTGCCGGGAGAACAGCCAAAGAATAACAACTATATTAAATTGAATACAAATGAAAACCCTTACCCGCCTTCTCCAAAGGTAATAAGGGCTATCAAGGAAGCAGCAAATGAGGATTTGAGGCTATATCCTGACCCCGAGTGTGAAAAACTCAGGAATACGGCATCGGATTATTATAATATAGATGCAGAGCAGATATTTGTTGGAAATGGTTCCGATGAGGTTTTGGCTTTCAGCTTCGGTGCGTTTTTTGCAGATAGAAGAATATTTTTTCCCGATATAACTTATAGCTTTTATCCGGTGTATGCTAAACTCTATAATGTTGCATTTGAGAAAATTCCCTTGGATAGAAACTTTGAAATTAATGAGGCAGATTATTTTATGAAGGACGGCGGAATAATAATTCCTAACCCAAATGCACCTACGTCCAAGTATCTTGACCTAAACAAGATAGAAGAAATACTAAAGACAAACAAAGAAAATGTAGTATTAATAGATGAAGCCTATATTGATTTTGGAGGCGATTCCTGTACTTCACTGTTAAATAAATATTCTAATTTGTTGGTAGTTCAAACTTTATCCAAATCTCGTTCCCTTGCGGGATTAAGAGTGGGTTTCGCATTTGGCAGTGAAGAACTGATTAGTGGTCTTAACCGTATAAAGAATTCTTTTAATTCCTATACTTTGGACCGGATTGCTCTTGTGGGTGCAACAGAGGCATTGAAAGATGATGCTTATTTTAAGGAGAAGAAAAATAAAATTATACAAACCCGTGAAGAAACAAGCCATGCTCTAAAGACATTGAATTTTAATGTTTTGGATTCAAAAACTAACTTTATATTTATTTCTCATGAGAGACTTAATGCAGAATATATATTTAATAAACTTCGGGGTGAAAAGATATTGATTCGTTACTTTAATCAACCAAGAATCAATAATTTCCTGAGGGTGACAATAGGAACTGACAGGGAAATGCAGAATTTTATTAAATCATTAGAAAAAATCATATAAAAAAAGGAAAAAAATTCAATAAATACTGTATACTTAATTTATATTACTAAAAACAAAGAAATTTTTTATCACACTAAGAATTGTATTAAGGAGAATATTATTTTGAACATGAATGTTACATCAACTCTGGCGATTATTACGGCATGTTTCTTTTGGGGGATATCCTATATGAGCTCGAAGATTGCATTGACTGTATTTACGCCGCTGACTCTGGCTTTCACAAGATTCTTTATTGCTTCTTTAGCACTGTTTATCATTTTTATTTTCAAAGGAAAAGCACAAAAGCCGGAAAAGGAAGATCTTCCTCGGTTTATCTTTGCAGGTATTATAGGTGTTGCGTTGTACTTTACTTTTGAAAACAATGGAATAAAGCTTACTTCTGCTTCATTGGCATCAATGATCATTGCATCGGTTCCTGTTTTTGCATTGATTGGAGATTGCATCATTAATAGATCCCAGCTTACTGTAAAAAAAGTAATCAGTGTATTGCTTTCTTTGGTAGGAGTTTATCTAATTGTAACCGGAAACCAATCCCAAATTGAGTTTTCAGGTCATTTCTTGGGATATATTTTTATGTTCGGTGCGGCTTTATCTTGGGTATCAACAAACTTTATAATAAAACCTTTATATAAAAAATATTCAGGATTAACCATTACATTTTATCAAATTTTGTTTGGGACCATTGCATTGGCACCTTTTGCTGTTTTTAATTTTCCGAAAGACGGTGTTATGGATAGTATTATAATTATAAATGTTCTGTTTCTTGCATTATGTTGCTCAGCAGCAGCATATTTCTTATATGTTTTTGCTTTAGATAGTTTAGGGGTCATGCTGACAACTCTTTTTGTCAACTTTGTGCCTGTGATAACAGTAATATCAAGTTTTTTTATTTTAGATGAAATTGTAACACCAAGCCAGCTTCTGGGAGGAGCTATTGTTATCGGATCCGTATGTTTGCTAACATTAAAAGTTCAAAAAGAAGAAGAAGTTATTCAAAGCGAGCGCATTACGCCGTTAAGTAAATAATGATTAAACAAACAATAATTCAGAAAATAAGGAGATACAGTATTGAAAACAGTTATTTATAAATCAATCAGATTGATATTAGGTCTTTTTTTGTTTGCATTAGGAATTGTTATGACCATCAATGCAAATATAGGACTCCAACCATGGGATATTTTTCATCAGGGATTAAGCAAAGTAATCCATATGACCATGGGACAGACAAGTATTTTAGTAGGATTGGTTATTGTAATTTTCAATATTTTCATGAAAGAAAAGGCAGGATGGGGTACATTGGGCAACATGGTGTTGATTGGACTTTTTATGGACTTCTTAATGCTTAATAACCTAATACCGGAAGCCAATCATTTTGTCGTCGGGATCCTGATGATGCTCGCCGGATTGTTTGTTATTGGTATTGCCAGCTATTTTTATATTGGAACCGGATGGGGAACTGGTCCCCGGGATGGGCTGATGGTGGTGTTTATAAAAAAGACCGGAAAATCAGTCAGGTTTGTTCGAAATACCATTGAAATAACTGCTTCGGTTGCAGGATATTTTTTGGGAGGAAGTATTGGTATAGGCACAGTTATTACGGCTACTACAATAGGGTATTTTGTGCAGTTTGCTTTTAAGCTGTTTAATTTTAATGTGGAAGAAGTACAACATCGTTATATTGATGACGACCTGCGTTTTTTGTATAAGAAAATAAAAACCCATAAGAAAAAAGAAAAAGAACTAATGGAATAATTGTGAAAATAGGGGAATAAGTAAGGAGGATTGAAATGCTAAGAATAACTGGAAAATTCAGAACTTTGTACCCCAATGCCCGAATGGGACTGATTTTGGTGGAAAATATCGACGGGACTTCAGATGTTTCGGGTCTGGAAAAAGCTAAACGGCAATTAACTTATAAGATTAGAGAAAAGTATGGGAGCTATACAAAGCAAGACCTTAAAGAGGAATCGCCTATCAGGGAATACATGAATTATTACCGCAGTTTCAAAAAAACCTATCACGTTTTGCATCAGTTGGAATCGGTGGCTAAAAAGGGAAAGGAGATACCCAGTACGATCCCTCTTGTGAGTGCCATGTTCATGGCGGAGTTGAAAAATCTATTGCTGACAGCCGGGCATGATTGGGACAAGATTAATGGAGATTTGACATTGGATATTGGGCAAGGTAACGAAATATACACAGCTATTAATCAAGAAGAAAAAAAAGTGACAGAACAAGATATGTTTCTGAAAGATGATTCAGGAGTTATTTCAAGTGTTATTGCCGGACCGGATCATCGGACCAGAATAACTGAGAAAACAAGGAATGCTTTATTTTCCATATACGCACCTGAAGGCATTGACTCAGAACCCATTATGAATCATTTAAAAGATATTTATTATTTTATACGGTTATTCTCACCTAATACGTTTATTAATTCTATGGATATACACCCCTTGCAGCGGTTTGAGTAAGAGTCGTACAAACATTATTGGCATTTGACAACAACAAGAAAGAAGTATATATTTTATGGTGCATATTGCAATAATAAACATAAAAGAGGTGATATCATGTCAAGTTGTAATTCTTGCCCAACAAAAGAATCCTGCTCAGATGAGAAAAAGGCATCCTGTGCAATAGAGAACAACCCCATGAATTCTATTAAAAATGTGATAGGCGTTATGAGTGGAAAGGGCGGCGTTGGGAAATCAACGATGTCTATTTTGATAGCAAAATACTTAATTAAACAAGGTTATTCGGTAGGAATTCTGGATGCCGATATAACAGGTCCCAGCATACCTCGCCTTCTTGGAGTAAATGATAAGAAAGCCGGAGGTACGGAGGAAATTATTTACCCTGTAGAAACAAAAGATAATATTAAAGTAATGTCTCTAAATTTATTAATGGATGATGAGAATCAGCCGGTAATATGGCGAGGACCTATTATTTCAGGAACTGTAAAGCAATTTTGGACGCACGTCCTTTGGGGAGAGCTGGATTATATGATTATAGATTTACCTCCCGGTACAGGGGATGTAGCTTTGACAGTTATGCAATCTATACCTATTAACGGTCTTGTAATGGTATCGGTTCCCCAGAAGCTGGTTTCCATGATTGTTTCAAAAGCGGTAAATATGGCAAAAACCATGGATATTAAAGTTCTTGGAGTCATAGAAAATATGAGCTATATGACTTGCCCTGATTGTGGAGGGAAAATCCAATTATTCGATTCCGAAGACACGGATGATTTTTTACGGCAGACAGGTTTGGAACTATTAGGAGAGCTTCCTATGACCTCAAACATATCAAACATCGCAAATTCAGACTATCATCAGATTGAAGGTATATTCGATCCGGTTGCTGAGAAAGTTATTAAAGCTTTGAAGAAATAGAATGGAGGGAGATATATGATTGTAGCAGTTGCGTCAGATGGAAATACTGTAAGTGCGCATTTTGGGCATTGTGAAGGATTTAATATTTATGATATAGAAGAAGAGAAAATTCTAAAACAAGAATTTAAAGAAAATCCGGGTCATAAACCGGGATTTTTGCCGGTATTTTTAAAGAGCTTGAATACAGAGGTTATTATCACCGGCGGCATGGGCGAAACCGCACAGCAGCTTTTTAATGAAAATAGTATAGAAGTCGTAACCGGTGCAAGGGGGTTGTCCGAAGAAGCTGTTAAACAGTACATAAAGGGAGAACTTAAATCTACCGGAAGTATATGCAATGAGCACCAACATGAAGACCATTGCAATGGATAGAAAACCTCATAATATCAGAGTAAATCGCCGATTGTTTGCGGTTAGGCTTTTATGGCTTATATATTGACCAATTTTATCCAAAT
>CAZKKX010000095.1:0-9559 GCA_964553505.1 uncultured Eubacteriales bacterium
TTTTAATAATGAAGAGGATACTCGAAAGGTCATAAAAGAAGGTTGGTTTTATACCGGAGATTATGGTTATCTTGATGAAGAAGGTTTTTTATATATAACAGGAAGAAAGAAGAATGTAATTGTTACTAAAAACGGAAAAAATATTTTCCCCGAAGAAGTAGAATATTATCTCAACAAAAGTGAATACATAAAAGAATGTATGGTGTGGGGCAAAAATGATGAAAAGCGAGAGGATACTTTAGTGTATGCCGACATTGTAATCGATAGGGACTTTTTAAAAGAAACAGATAGATTTTATTCCGATGAAGAAATACATAAATTGATTCAAGAAGTGGTTCACGAGGTTAATAGTAAAATACCTTTATACAAACGCATAAAACGGTTTAATATCCGGAATGATGAATTTGAAAAAACTACTACTCAGAAAATCAAAAGATATGGGGAAAACATAAAAAATCGATAGGAAGGTGAAAGATAATGACGACTAAACCCATTTATGATGTAAGGAAAATTAAAGATCTTAAAGATATGTTTTATTCCAGCACTGATATTTTTGGGGAAAAAACAGCCTTTATGGTAAAAGATACTCCTGGAGGAGCTTATAGAAATATCACTTATAACCAATTCAGAAATGATGTAGACGCATTAGGAACAGCACTTATAGATATGGGTTTGAAAAATAAAAAGATTGCAGTAATCGGCGAAAATCGATATGAATGGGCAGTTACTTATATGGCGGTAGTCAACGGAGTAGGAACCATTGTGCCATTTGATAAGGAATTACCGGAGGAAGAGGTCAAATATCTTTTAAAAGCTTCCGGAGTCAATTGTATGGTGTATTCTGAAAGGTTTGGGAATTTTTTTGATAATCTTGATACTCAAGAAATGGATCTTTTTCAGTATATAAATATGGATGCCGAAATGGATAAAGGTATTCATTTATCCTTCTATAAATTAATGGAAAAGGGGAGAAAATTACTTAAACAGGGAAACAAAGAGTTTATTGAGTCGCAAATTGATGAAAATGAGACGAAAATATTACTATATACTTCCGGGACAACTGGAATGGCAAAAGGTGTCATGCTGACTCACAAGAATATAACTACCAATTTAATGGCCATGTGTTCTATGGTAAATATCAAGCCGGAAGACACTTTCTTTTCTGTGCTGCCGTTACATCATACCTATGAGTGCACATGCGGATTTTTGACACCCATATACAGAGGATCGACAATAGCCTATTGTGAAGGACTTAAGTATATATTGAAGAACATGGAGGAAGCGAAGCCTACTATTTTTTTAGGTGTGCCCTTAATATTTGAAGGCATTTATAAAAAGTTGTGGAGACAAGCTAAAAAAAGCGGTTTGGATAAAAAACTTTCAAAAGCTATTAGAATTAATAATAATCTTAAAAAGCTCGGCATTGATCTTTCCCAAAAGCTATTCAAAAAGGTTCATAGTAACTTTGGAGGGAATATCCGAATGTTCATAAGCGGAGGAGCAGGAATTGACCCTGAAGTAGCTAAAGGGTTTAGAGAATTGGGTATTTTCACTTTGCAGGGTTATGGTCTGACAGAAATGTCTCCTATTGTTGCATTAAATCCGGATACTAAGCCTAAAGATGCAGCAGCCGGGGTGCCTCTTCCGGGGGTAGAAGTTAGAATTCATGATCCTGGTGAAGACGGAATTGGAGAAATTATTACAAAAGGTGATAATCTAATGTTAGGGTACTATAATAATCAGGAAGCTACAGAGCAGGTTATCAAAGATAATTGGTATTATACAGGGGATTTGGGGTATATTGATCAGGACAACTACGTTTATATTACCGGGAGAAAAAAGAATGTTATTATTACTAAAAACGGTAAAAATATTTTTCCGGAAGAACTGGAATTTTACTTGAATAGGAATGAATACATTGAAGAAAGTATTATTTGGGGAAAGGAAGATCAGACATCGGGAGAGATTTATGTTCATGCCCAAATAAGACCGAATTATGAGATGCTTCAAGAAGCCTTTAGCAACTCTTTTACCGATGAACAGGTATGTAATTTTATTCAGGAGAAAGTGGACCAAATAAATAGAGATTTACCATTTTATAAAAAAATTCGTAAAATACAAATCAGAAAAGAAGAATTTGCAAAGACAACAAGTAAAAAGATCAAGCGCCATTTAGAAGTACCTAAGTAAATTTAGGATTAGAAGTACAGATTTAAGAATTATTTGAGTGGAAAAGCTGATAAATAAGGATTATCATGGTTTAAATGTTGTAATTTTGGTATATTAGTATTAGAACAAAAAATTAGAGTAAGGAGTTAGTTTTATGGAAAATGAAATCAAGCAATTATTGGAAAAAGTCAGACCTCTTCTTCAGAGAGACGGGGGAGATGTAGAATTTGTCAGTTATGAGGATGGTATTGTAAAGGTAAGACTACAAGGGGCCTGCAGCGGGTGCCCCGGTGCTCAGATGACCATAAAAACTGTCATAGAAAGAATGCTCAAAGAACAATTTCCGGAAGTCAAAGAAGTTGTAGGGGTATAAAATATTGTCAAAAAGATGAAATATGTATTCATTTCATTTCATAATACATATTTCATCTTTTGCTTTTTTTTTGGCAAAATACTCCTTTATCTATTATAATGAAGTATGTACGATATTAAGAAATATTAGATATTTGCATATGTTAGAAAATGGGTGGAAAAGATGAAAAAAATTACGATTATTTTATTTATTCTGGTTCTTGCGGCTTTCTCTTATAGCAGCCTGGAGACGTTTTCAATGAAAACTGAAGATATGGAACCTGTTGCAGCCGATGAAGCAACGGAAGAGCCGCAACAGGAACCGATATTCCTGCATATTATTGGTGTAGGAGACATTATGACCCATGGTCCGCAATTAAGAGCGCAGTATGTGGAAAAAGGTGTTTATGATTTTTCTGATAATTATGAAATAATTACGCCCATTATTGATGCGGCAGACCTGGCTCTTTGCAATGTAGAAACTGTTTTTGCAGGCGAAGAACAGAGGTATTCCAGTTATCCTATGTTTAATACTCCTGACAGTTTGGTGGAGGCACTTAGGGCTGCCGGATTTGATATTGCTGTTACATCCAATAATCATTGTTTAGATAGAGGATCGGAGGGTGTTCTTCGTACGATTGATGTTATTAGAGATAACGGATTAGAAGCTGTAGGAACCCAATTGAAAGATGAACACAAATTTTTAATATATCCTGTTGAAGGTATAAAAGTGGGAATTGCTGCATATACCTATGAAACACCGAAATACAGGAATTCTAAAACCATTAATGGATTAGTCATTCCTGAAGAAATGGAGGGATATATTAATACTTTCAATTATGATAATCTTGATGAAGATCTGATGGAAATGAGTTATACTATTGAAGAAATGAGAGCCGGTGGGGCACAGATTATAATATTTTACCTTCATTGGGGACAGGAATATAATAGAACGCCGGATGAATACCAAAAAAGAATTGCCGGTTATTTGGCTGAAAATGATGTAGATATTCTTTTCGGTTCGCATCCTCATGTTATTCAACCTGTTGAAATTATTGAAGATAAGGAAGGAGAAAAAACAGTTGTTTTTTATTCCCTTGGAAACTTTATTTCAAACCAAAGATATGAATTAATGGGATTCCGATATTCGGAAGATGGTATGATTGGGGAAGTAATCTTGGAATTTGACCCTGAAAAACAATCGGGTAATCTTTTGGAAGTTAATTGTATTCCGACTTGGGTAAACAAGTATTATGCAGATGGAAATAATTATGAGATAGTTCCTTTGCCTCAATTTATACAAAAAGAAAATCTATCGGAAGAAACTCTGTGGAGAGCGGAGAATTCTTTTAATAATACTTTACAAATCATAGGTCCGGAATACCTGAATGAGGAGACCATGGAGCTGGAGATATACAGAAGAAAAACTGAAGAAGAGATGAAAAATGAGAGTCCCGGGAATTAGGGAATAGATGGATAGAGTGTTAGAAGGTTTAAAAATTCAACTTACACTTTGCAAAAGGAAAGAAGATATGGATTTACTTAGAGAGCTTCAGGAAGCCAAAGAAGCTGCATATGCAGCGGGGAAGAGCATTCTTGAAGTTTACAAAGAAGACTTTCAAACAAAATACAAAGAAGACAATACACCGGTTACTAAAGCTGATTATATTGCAAACCAATTAATTATCAATAGGATAAGAAAAGCTTTTCCAACAGATGCTGTTTTATCGGAAGAATCGGCAGATGACAAAACAAGGATGTGGAATCCAAGATGCTGGGTGATTGATCCTCTTGATGGCACTAAGGAGTTCATAAAAAAGAATGGGGAATTTACTGTAAATATTGCCTTAGTCTGCAAAAATAAAACTGTAATGGGTGTTGTTTATATTCCTGTAAAGGAGGAAATGTATTTTGCGGCAAAAGGGCAAGGAGCTTTTTACGAGGAAGATGGTATAAAGCGGTTACTTGCTGTGTCAAACAGAGTTAACAATATCCGTGCTGCCTGCAGCCGGTCTCATACTTCGGAAAAGCTGACAGAACTAATGGACCGGAAAGGAATAACGGAAAGGATTTATGCAGGGAGTGCCATCAAAGGATGTATGATAGCAAGGGGAAAAGCTGAAATATATTATCGATTTGGTCTTACGAGTGAATGGGATACGGCTGCACTTCAATGTATTGTAGAAGAAGCCGGTGGAATCTTTAGGCAGATGGATGATACGGAAATGACCTATAACAGAAAGGACACCGTAAATCGTAAGGGATTTTATATTTTGAACCGAATAGAAAACAAACTACAAATTAAGATTTAAGAATGAAGATTTAATCAATAAACAATGAACAATTAAGGTGGAAACAAATTAAATCATAATTCTTAAATATAGAAAGAGGTATAGGATGGATTATTTAGAAAGGCTGGACTCATTTCAGGATGAGTTGATTGAGACCTTGCAGGGTCTGCTCAGAATAAGGAGTGTAAAAGACGAACCGATACAAGATATTCCTTTCGGTAAAGGAATACAAGAAGCTTTGATTTATATGTTGAATAAAGGGAAAACATTAGGGCTTGAAGTGAAAAACCTGGACAATTACGCAGGACATATAGAAATTGGAGAGGGAGAAGAAATTGTTGGTATTTTAGTTCATTTGGATGTTGTTCCTGAAGGCTCCGGATGGGAGCATGATCCTTTCGAAGGAGAAATATCCAACGGGAAAATTTACGGAAGAGGTACAGTGGATGATAAGGGACCGGCAGTTGCAGTTCTTTACGGAATGAAGGCAATAAAAGATTCAGGTATTAGACTTTCTAAAAGAGTGCGGCTTATAATGGGAACAGATGAGGAATCTTCTAAGTGGGAGGGCATCAGATATTATCTATCAAAGGAAGATATACCGAGCTTTGGATTTACACCGGATTCAAATTTTCCTGTAATTCATGCCGAAATGGGGATTCTTATTTTTGACTTGGTTAAGAAAGTAAAGGCCAATAGTTCAGGTGCTGTTTCATTAAAAAGCATAAAAGGAGGAAATGCACCTAACATGGTACCGGATAGCTGTAAAGCTGTTATTATGGCCGACAATTATCAAACAATTCTGGAAAAAGTCACTCAGTTTAATGAGGATAATATAAATAAAATCTCAACAAGAGTCAGGGGAAAATCATTGGAGATATACTCAGAAGGAATATCGGCACACGGTGCACATCCGGAACGGGGTATTAATGCAATTTCCGTATTAATGAAATTTTTGAGAATGATTTGCTTTTCAAATGAAGACCATAATGAGTTTATTGAGTTCTACAATGAAAAAATCGGGATGAATATTCATGGAGAATTTATGGGTTGTTCTTTTAAGGATGATATCTCCGGTCCGTTGATATTTAATGTTGGCAAAATAGACGTGGATGAAAAAACAGCGGGACTGACTATCAATATCCGTTACCCGGTTACAATGAAAGGAGAAGAAATCTATAGAGGAATCAGAACCGTTACAGATGCCTATGATTTTGGCATTTTAAAATCTGGAGAGCAACCACCAATTCATCTGCCTCTGGACCATCCGGTGGTTCAGAAACTGATGAAGGTTTATCAAAAACATACCAATGATCTGGCAAGCAAACCCATTGTTACAGGAGGAGGCACTTACGCGAGAGCCATTGAGAATGCCGTTGCTTTTGGTCCTGTTTTTGTCGGTCAGCCATCTTTAGAACATCAAAAAGATGAATATATAGAAATTGATTTATTGATGCGGGCGGCGAAAATATTTGCAGATGCTATTTATGAGCTTGCAAAATAGGTGAAAAATTATATTAGATTTTTCTTGAAAAAAAAGGATTTAACCGGTATAATGTAATTACAAAAAAATAAATAGATTAAGAAATGTAATCTTCGGGGCAGGGTGAAAATCCCGACCGGCGGTGATAGTCCGCGAGCACATTGTGTTGAATCTGTGAAATTCAGATACCGACAGTTAAAGTCTGGATGGGAGAAGATAAATAATTAGAGTGTTAATTATAATGTCCGAAGAGAAATTCACGGACATTTTTTATTTGCGTTTAGATAAGGGCACCTGATATTTTTATCCATCGAAGATTACCGGATTGAACTTCTGAGTTCAAACACTATAATCTTAGGAGGCGAATAGAAATGAAACAAACAGAAATGACAGTTCAAAAGTCTACAAAAACAAATGTATCATTAAAAACAAGTTTACTAACAAAGACAGCTGTATTATCGGTTTTAGCTTATGTCTTAATGCTTTTGGAATTTCCAGTTTTCTTTTTCCCGGGGTTTTTAAAAATGGATGTAAGTGATTTACCGGCGTTAATAGGTGCATTTGCACTGGGACCTATGACAGGTGTTACCGTAGAGCTCATTAAGAATATTTTGCATTGGATTACGGTAAGCGAAACCGGAGGGATTGGTGATCTTGCAAATTTCATTGTAGGGATTGCGTGGATTTTACCGGCGGCATTTATTTACAGACATAAAAAAGATAAAAAAAGTGCCGTTATCGGCATGATAATAGGAGTCATATCAATGGCTGTGGTTGCTGCCTTTACAAACTATTATATGTTGATTCCCTTGTATTCTAAAATCATGCCTTTAGAGGCTATTATTGAAATGAGTGCTGCTGCCAATATGATGATTATCGATGTAAAAACGCTTATCCTGTACGGGATTATTCCTTTTAACATATTCAAAGGCACAATTATCACGATCCTTACATTGATGATATATAAAAAGCTGTCACCTATACTTCACAGATGAGAAGTTAAGAGGCAGATAATAGATAATAAATAACAGGCACCTCAATTATTCTATTAGCCTTTATCTATTATCTTATTTCTGCCCCCTAACCCTAACCCCATTCAAATCCATAAACTATAATCCGTTTGCTTGTATAACCCGACCTATTTCAGTATAATATATACATGAAATCAATACTTAAAACTCAGAGGTGTACGATGCAACAGATAATCAGCCGCAGCGAGCAGGAAACGAATACCATCGGACAAGCGATTGCACAACAACTTAAAAAAGGAGATGTGGTCTGTTTGACGGGTAATCTCGGAACAGGGAAGACAATGCTCTCAAAAGCTATTGCAAAAGGTCTGGGGATTCGGGAGTTAGTGACAAGTCCTACTTATACCATTGTTCAAGAATATGAAGGGGATATCCCCTTTTTTCATTTTGATGTTTATCGGATTGATGATATAAATGAAATGTTTGAAATAGGCTTTGAAGAATATTTGCTCAGGGATGGAGTTTGCTTGATAGAATGGGCAGACCGAATATCTGATATATTACCGGAAGATTGTATTTGGATACATATGTATTATGGACAGAAGACTGAAGAAAGAGTGATTAAAATGAATAAGCCTCTTTTTATATCAAAAAATCAGGAGGTGCTATAGTATGATTATTCTTGGAATTGATACAACTTCTTCGGCGGCTTCAGTTTCTTTATTAAACGAACAGAAGCTTTTAGGTGAGTATACAAGTAATGCAAAACTAACTCATCTACAGAAATTAATGCCTATGGTGGATCACTTGCTGGAAAATTGCCATCTCTCATTTTCAGATGTTGATGCAATTGCCGTATCGATAGGACCAGGTTCATTTACAGGAATCCGAATAGGAATGTCTACTGCCAAAGCATTGGCACAAGTACGAAATCTTCCCATTGTAGGAGTTCCTACATTAAATGCATTAGCCTACAATATTCCATTTTATCCCGGAGTTGTTTGTCCGATATTAGATGCAAGGAGGCATCAAGTATATGGTGCGGTCTATAAATGGGAACAAGGGTATTGCAAAGAAATTATTAAAGCAGATGCTTATGAAATTGAGACACTCATGGAACAAATGGATAAATATAATGATATTATTTTTCTTGGAGATGGTGTACAAACCTACAAAAACAGAATTACAGCTATATTGGACAACGCAGCATCTTTTGCACCACAGTATTTGTCGATGCAAAAATCTTCATCTGTAGCTCAATTAGCATATGAGATGTTTTCAGAAGAAAATGTTAGCAATTGCTATGAAATCAAACCTAACTATTTAAGAAAACCGGAAGCAGAAAGAAATTTGAGAAAAGAGAAAAGCAAATGAATCAATGGTACATACGGAAAATGAGAAAGGAAGATCTTGATGATATCATGGAAATAGAAAATTTAAGCTTTTCGGTGCCTTGGTCGAAAAGTTCTTTTCTTAGTGAAATTAAGAATGCCGGTGTAGCAAATTATTATGTAGTCGTGATTAAAGATAAGGTTGTAGGATATGCCGGTTTTTGGGAAATAGTAGACGAGGCACATATTACAAATATTGCGGTTCACCCTCAATACAGACATCATGGGATGGGAACAGCTCTTTTAGAAAAAATAATAAAGGACTGCTACGAAAATAATATCGAGAATATCACTTTGGAAGTTCGAAAATCAAACGAAACAGCCTTCAAATTGTATAAAAAAATGGGCTTTGAATGTGAAGGAATTAGGAGGAATTATTATCGTGACAATAAAGAGGATGCTGTTATAATGTGGAAAAAAAATAAAATGCTTCTTGTTTGAATATTTTTTTTATTTTTACCGATAATAAAAAAAGTTCCTGTAAATATAAAAATATTCATGGGAGGTGTGTTTTTGTTCGAACATGAGTACGATTATAATGATGAGATGTGCACCGTTGCATCTCACTGTAAAAACTTTTTAAAACGGAAAAATATTAATTCTTTCAGTATGTCCGATTACAAGTCATGCGAAAATTGCATCAATTTTTCTCCGGATTACAGATGCACACTTAGCCAAGCGGATAATATTCTTTTTAAAATGAATTCGGAATAAAATTCTCTGTTGTTGCAGAGAATTTTTCATTTGAAGATAGAATGTTGCTTAATAAGTGTTTATAAGCTATGTCTCTTCAAAAAAGATTTTTTTGATAATAATACAAGGTTGAGATATAATAACAGGGGACAGGGGACAGGGGACAGGGGACAGGAATGAATAAACTGATTTTATAACCTCTATTCAAGT
>CAZKKX010000096.1:0-3185 GCA_964553505.1 uncultured Eubacteriales bacterium
TGTTACTGTTATAGCTGGTATTTGGTACGAAAGTTACATCCGACAGGTTTGGCGACGAGCGGCTATAATATTTTGTGTTGGTAGAGACTGTCGAATCATAATTAGAAGCTGAGTCATAGTCATAGTAGAGCTTCCCATAAGATGCTAAGGGTAATTTAAACTTAACGTACGAAAGGGATAGCCCGGTAGAATCTATAAAAGCGTCGCTAAAGTCCGATGCATTAAAAGTTATTGGTGTGTTGCTTGTGGTAACATAGGTAATGGTATCTATTTCGATATCTCCCACAATTATCTTAAGTGTTCCTGTGTAAGAATCCCCGTCAGATGTATAGCCTGTGTAGTTAATATTTACCGTGCCTGTGTAGCCGGATTTAGGTACAAAAGTTACATTCGACAGATATCGCGACGAACTTCTGTAGTACCTTGTACTTGAAGATACTGTCGAATCATATTTTGATGCAGATTTATAATTGTAGTAGAGCTTCCCCTGAGAAGAGGAAGGGAGTTTAAATTTCACATAGTATAATGTTTCGCCGCTTTCATTTCTAAATGCAGTATTAAAGTCAGATGCTTTCAATGTAACAGGTTTATCTTTGTCAGTTTCATAGCTGACAATTCCAGGATCACTATCTGAAACGATTATTCTCATAATACCAGTGTATGAGTCGCCGTCAGATGTATAGCCGGTGTAGTTAATATTTACCGTACCTGAGTAGTTTTTATTTGGAACAAATGCGACCTTCGACAATGACGGTGACGAACTTCTGTAGTACTTGGTATTGGCTGAAATTTCCGAATCATATCTTGATGATGATTTGTAATCGTAGTATAGCGTTCCACAAGCAGCAGAAGGAAGTTTAAACTTCACATAGGATAATGTATAACCGGTTGCATCTTTAAAAGCAGTCCTGAAATCAGATGAATCCAGCTTAATATACGAATCATCGTCAGTTGTATAGGTAATGATACCTGCTTCGCTATTGCCTATAGTTATTCTCAACGTTCCGGTATAAGAAACATCATCAGATGTATAACCGGTATATTCAATATTTACAGTGCCTGTGTAGTTGGAAGATGGTACAAAGGTAATATCCGACAAATATGGTGTCGCACTTCTATAATATTTTGTGCTGGAGGATATTTCTGTATTATCTTCCGATTCGGAGGAATAATTATAATACATCTTTCCGTGGGAATCGGAAGGAGGTGTAAACTTCACATATGATAGTGATATTCCGGTTTCTCCTAAAAAGGCCTTATTGAAGTCAGTTCCGTCCAGCATAATTGGAGTATCCATTTCAGTCATATATATAACTGTCCCTGCGGTAGCAAAATCGACTGTATATGTTGTTTCTGCTGCCCACACCGCGCTTTTGACATTGTCGTCTGTTGTAGCAGTCCAAGAAAAGGAAATGTCGGTATCGGAATTATTGGATTCTGTTTTAATACGTAGATATTTCAGATAGCTATAAGGAATAACAGTATTTTTTTTAAGAGCTGTATTTGATCCTACGGCAGAATAACCTTTGGTTGAATCTGCACTCAGGGCAGTTGTCAGATACAAATATCCGCTTTTAGATTTTGGTACTCCTGTGATTTTAACATAAGTTATATCATTTGCTGTTGGAGTATAATCGAAATGCGAGGAAGAAACAGTCCATGTTGAGTCCTTTGCAACCGATGATGATGTGGTATATGGCAAAAGCGTCAAAGCAGAGCTTACTGTTATTTTCCCTGTTCCAGACTCTGAATAGCCTGTTTCATTTGATACTCTCCAATTAAAAGTTGCAGTACCGGGCACACCACCTGTAAACTTCAAATTATCAATATTTGATGAAGTAAACGTTTGTGGCTCTGTAAAAGCTTTTGAGCCTGCATACCACGTTCCATAACTGGTGTTAGAAGGTGTGATTTCGATGTCATTAAGTGTACCGTCGTTTAAGTTGTAGCTACGGCTGAAATCCGATAGAGAAAAAACAAGTGTGGAGCCTGATGAAACAATTTGCGAGATTGAGGATTTTATTGTCGGCACAGGTATGGGATTTATGGTTATTTTTCCTCCTCCATTCTCAGAATAACCAGCTTCGTTTGATACTCTCCAGCTAAAACTCTCAGTTCCTACTGTACTGCCGGTAAATTTTAATTTACTGATAGATGAAGAGGTAAAAGCTTTGCTCCCTGAAAATGATGTCGAACCTGAATACCATGTACCACAACCGGCATTATCGGGTGTGATTTCAATGGTTTTCAATGCCCCTTCATTCAAATTGTAGTGGCTGCGGAAATCGCTCAGAGAAAAAATAATTGTTGAGCCAACTGAAACAGATTGAGTAATATCGGATTTTATGGTTGGTTCAGTTATTACTTCAATAGTTAAAACCACATTACCTATTGCGTTTTCACTATCAGATTCGGCATATGCTTTAACGGCATATGAAACTGTCCCGGTGCCTGTGGCTTCAAAATTAAGTTTAGACAGATCTGAAACGCTTATGAGGTCTCCAAAAGAGTATGTATTATTAGATAACGTTAATGTGCCAAAATCCGGGTTGCTTCCTTTTATAGATATGTGACCTATTGCTTCGCCGTCGTTTTTTGAATATTTTGATGTAAAATCTGATTTTGAAAACGCAACAATATGAGAAGATGTTTCGATTTTAGAAATTGTTCCGGAAAATGACGGTGCTTTTGCAGGAGTTCGGACAACTTTAACATTATATGTTGTTGTTCCTGCCTCGCTTTCGTCAGTCTTTTTATATATTACCGGTACACTGACATAATCACCGTCGACAATAGCTTCTGAATCAGGTTCTGCAATTGCATATTCATACTTTGAAGTATTGTAGTCTATGATAATACCGTTTAACAAATCAACAATATCATCAGAATAGGCAAAAGGAACTTTTAGTGTTACCGACCTCTCATCCTCTGTCAAGTTTACAGTATTGGTATCCGTATGACCGATGGTTGTCAGCACAGACTCATCATCTGCCGCAACAGCAGTTAATGTAAGTATTCCAAAGATAAATATTACAGTCAGTAAGATTGAACTTCTAATCAATTTACATTTCATGATTTTATTTCTCCTGTCAAAATGTTTATATTACTAAACTCAAATTATAATAACAGGTATATTTTAACACTTAATAGACTATATTTCAACAAAAAAGGAGACAGACAAGGGG
>CAZKKX010000096.1:3285-9537 GCA_964553505.1 uncultured Eubacteriales bacterium
TATATTTTAACACTTAATAGACTATATTTCAACAAAAAAGGAGACAGACAAGGGGACAGGGACTTGTCTGCTATGACCCGTTGTCTTTACGAACCGAATATAGTTCGCCATATTATTTCCAAAAAACAAAAAAAATTCAAAATAATGTAAAAAAAGTACTTAATAAAGCAAAAGGGTAGATTTTCAAGAGCATATCTTTATTGATTATTATGGATGTTTGGCACAATTTTTGCGTGTATAATATTATCATTCATAATAATATATTCTATTAAAAGATAGTTATCTTATTTCCATATTTACCAATCTTTCAACAATCTGATTTAGACAAACCTTACTACATTTATTAAGATAATCAGTACAATCAACTTTTTTCTTGCAACATGAATAGTACGTCTTTCATATTACAAAATCTACTATAAATAGCAAAAATTATATTTAATAATTATGTATAGTTAATTATTATTTTCGAATCAATTTAATGGAAGGGAGTGAATATAAATGTATTTTTACAACCAACGGTTGACTATATAGAGTAAATTATGGTTGAAATAACAGTTTTGTTAGGGAAATAATTCAAAGGGGATGATATTGAATGAAATTTGATGAGATTTTTTATGAACAAGATTGCTGTGATGTATTACTGATACAACCTAATATGTTGCAGCAAGTGAGTCCTAAATATATTGATCCGGTTCAAACGGAATATTGGGATTCGCTGAGCCATGTAGGTAGTTTGTTTGGGGACTTGCCTATTGAACCTAATTGGGGGCTGTTATACATTGCATCCAGTCTAAAGGCAAATAATTATAAAGTTTCCCTCTTAGATTTTCACTTATATGATTATGTTAAGTTTCAAAAAACAGGATGTTTTATTGATATTAAAGACATTAAGAATATATTGAGTTTGAAGAGTTTTAAAGTCGTAGGTATTTCGTCAATGACGTTATGTCATGACAAGGCACTTGAAATTGCTAAAATATGTAAAGAGGTAAATCCACAATGTACGGTAATCCTTGGAGGCATCCATTTTTCATTTGTTTATGAAGAGACATTAAAACAACACCAGTATGTTGATGCCATAATTATCGGGGAAGGCGAGTATACATTTTTAGACATAATGAAAAATCTTGATAATAAAAAGGCGTGGAGCGATATAAAAGGACTTGCATACCATTATAAAAACGGCTTATTTATTAATGCTGAATATGCACAGATCCAAGATATCGATGCATTAGAATATCCGGATTACGATCTGTGGCCATCAGATGTTCCGCTAATACCCAGAATATATACTACAAGAGGATGTAATGGAGGGTGCAGTTACTGTATTGTTAATAAATTCTTTGGAAGTACATACAGAACGAGAGATACGGATAAAGTTTTAGATGAGCTGGAGTATCTGGTGAATAAGTACAACTTTAAGGATGTCTTGGTTGGAGATTTGAATTTTGCTGTCAGCAAGGCACATGCCATAAACTTTTGTAAACAGCTGATAGAAAGAAATATCAAAGTACAGTGGTGGTGTCAAATGAGGCCGGATGCTGTTGATGAAGAACTGGTCAGCTTAATGGCAAAAGCGGGATGTGTCCAAATCGGCATAGGAATCGAATCAGCTGAAGATGATATATTAGATGGAAGCGCGTCAAGCAAGATAAAAAAAGGGACAACAGTTGAAGATGTATGTAAGCTTATACAAAAATACAATATTGAAACCCAAGGATATTTTATATTAGGTTTACCGGGAGAAAGTATACGGACTGCAATCAAAACAATTGAGCTGATAAACCATCTGACAAAGGAAGGCTATGTAGATGTATCCCATATTTCGGTTATGGTTCCCTATCCGGGAAGTCCAATTTTCAATCAGGAAGATTGCTTTGATGTCGAAATAGCAGATCGCGATTTTAGTAAGTTTTTAATGAATTGCGATTATATGAATTCAGGTGTGCCGGTGGTCAATACAAGTAATCTTTCAAGATATCAGATATATTCACTGTGGCAGCTTGCACTGAGTACCGCTTCGAACAATTTCAGAAGAAGATATGATGTCAATAAGCCAGTAATGTTTACAGAATTAAGTAGTTTTTCTAAGAATATCGAGTTTTTAGATTTTGAAAGAGGAATGAGTTATGAATGTAGTTAAGAAGATTATCCAAGAGCATATGGGTTATTCCCATGTGGATTTAAAGCGAGACAATCATGTGATGATCAATCTTGATTTTATTTATTCAAACGGTTTAACATTAGCCAGTGCTGTCAAGGAATTAAATAAAATGGGAAAATGCAAACTGTGGGATGTAGATAAATTAGCCGTTTTTCCCGACCACTTTACACCAAACAAAGATATTCCTACAGCGAATCTCAAAAAAGGTGTAAGAGAATGGGTAAAGTTCAATCATGTTAGTAACTATTACGAAGTAGGCGATGTAGGAATTGAACATGTGCAGTTTGTCGAAGAAGGATATGTTGCGCCCGGAAGCATAGTAATTGGAGGAGATTCTCACAGCTGTTCACTTGGCGCTTTAGGAATTCTGTCTTTTGGTGTTGGCACGACCGATCTGGCCTATGGACTGGCATCCGGGAAAATGTGGTTAAGAATTCCTAATATTATAAGAATAAACCTTGAAGGCACTAATGATAAAAAGTATTTTTCAGGAAAAGACGTTATTTTAAAAATCTTAAGGGATTTTGACCCGCAAAAACTAAACTATTCAATATTGGTATTCAGCGGGAGAGGATGTCATGCATTAAATTTCAATGACAGATTTACTATCAGCAACATGTCCGTAGAGGGTGGAGCTAAAACAGCATTTTTCTACCCTGAGAGTAAAATACTAAAGGCTATTAACTACAAAAATACAGCAAGTAACTACTTAGACTATAATCAAGAAAATGATGAATTTGATGAGGTTTACACTGTTAATCTGGAAGATATTGATTATCAGGTTTCATTACCCGATTTACCTCGCAACTCAGTATCCGTTAATGAACTTAGTCCTGAAGAGGTAGCACTTGATCAGGTGTTCATAGGATCCTGTACAAACGGGCATATAGATGATTTTAGAATTGTAGCGGACATACTTAAAAACAAGAAACGCAATTCAGACACAAGACTTATTATCATCCCCAGTACACCGTCAATTTATAAGCAGGCACTGGAGGAAGGCTTAATCAAGATTTTTTTAGATGCCGGAGCTGTAATCGGCCCCCCAACCTGTGGGCCCTGCTTGGGAGGGCATATGGGAGTATTAGGAGACGGAGAAACATGCTTGGCAACTACAAACCGTAACTTTAAAGGCAGAATGGGATCAACAGAAAGTCGTTTGTATTTAAGCTCACCGGCTGTCGCTGCTGCAAGTGCTGTGACGGGTTATATTGCAAATCCGGAGGTAGTGAAATGAAAGTATGGATTTTTAATGACAATATAGACACTGATGCAATTATGCCTGCAGCATACCTAAATAATAACGATCCTGCATACTATTCGAAATATTGTCTTGAAAAAGTGAATCCCCAGTTTGTCAAGGATGTAAGACCCGGTGATCTTATTCTGGCAGGTGAAAATTTTGGCTGTGGAAGTTCAAGGGAATCAGCCCCTTTTGCAATTAAATATTTAGGGGTAAAAGGTATTATTGCTAAATCTTTTTCCCGGATATTCTATCGTAATGCTATTAACATAGGACTGCCTGTGGTAATTGCCGACAAATATCTTTATGACGGCATTGCAGAAGCGGATGATGTGAAATTAAGTGATTGCTACTCCAGACTTGAGTATTCTAATGGTGCAAAACAAACAGCTGTTGATTTAAACTATCCTTCCTATATTAGATTTATTTTAAAAAGCGGAGGGCTTATAAACGCATATGAAAGGGGATTAGTATGATAAGAATTATCGTGATCCCGGGGAATGGCATAGGGCCGGAAGTCGTTAACAGCGGTTTGCAACTGATTCGGTTTGTCTTTGAAAAACTCTCAATTCCATACGTTATCGATAATCTTGAACTTAACGATGATACTTATTTTTCAATTGATAGGGTGGCAGTTGAAAAAGTGATAAAAAAATGCAGCGAGTATGATTATATTCTCTTTGGAGCAGTAGGAGAAGCTGATATGAGAAAAAATACTTATGGGGGAGGATTACTGCTGGATTTGAGAAAACATTTCAACCTATATATTAATTCAAGACCTGCCAGACAAATTTCTAATCTATTAAGCCCATTAAAGGATGGAAAACCTTTTGATGTTCTGATTATAAGAGAAAATACGGAATGTGCATATGTCAATATTGGAGGTAGGTATAAAGAAAACACCCCGGATGAGATTGCCATTCAGGAAATGGTCTATACAAGAAAAACAACATCAAAGACCATTGCCTATGCTTTTGAATCAGCAATGTCAAGGAAAAAGCATCTGGTTCTCTGTGATAAAAGCAATGTTCTTAAATATGGACATGGGCTATGGCGGGATGTATTTTATGAAACCGCTGAAAAATATCCTGAGGTCAATATTGAGCATATATATGTTGATGCACTTGTAGCGAAATTAGTCAGAAATCCCTCGCATTTTGATGTCATTGTAGCTCCTAATATGTTTGGGGACATACTGTCTGACCTTACTTCAGAGTTGCAGGGAGGAATAGGGACCTCTGGGTCTATGAATCATGGTGATTTAAAACCGACTTTGATTGAACCGGTTCATGGTTCTGCAAATGATATTGCCAATAAAGGTATAGCCAATCCACTTGGAACGATTAATGCAGTTTCTCTGATGTTTAATAATCTTAAATTGAATCATGTAGTTGAAAAGATCAATACTTCCATTATAAAGCTTATCGGAGAAGGAAAGACAACCCCTGATTTAGGAGGAACACTATCAACCGGTGAATTTACAAATACTTTGATATCATATATAAAGGAGGAATTCTAAGATGGAATTACACGTTCAGAAAAACATTTCGATAATGGATAATACCCTTAGGGAAGGAGAACAAACTCCAGGTGTAGCATTTGCTGAGGAGCAGAAAATAAATATTGCAAGGCATCTTGACAAAATAGGCGTAGATTACATTGAAACCGGTTTTCCTGCTGTATCTCAGTCTGAATTTGATGTGATCAGAAAAATCGCGGCGATGGATACCCGTGCAAAAACCATGGCTCTGGCAAGGACACAATTAAATGACATTGATTTGGTAATAAAAACAGGCTGCAAAGGGGTGACCTTTTTTATGCCTACATCGGACATCTTATTGGATGCAAAGAATTATTTAAACGGAAAGAGTAAGGATACGCTTATTGATGAAGCGGCAAAAGCAGTTGATTATGCAAAAAAGAATAACTTGTTTATAGCTTTTGGAGCTGAAGACTTTACCAGGACAGACTTCGAATTTATTATAAAGCTTTACCGATCGGTCATTAATGCAGGTGCTGATATTGTAGCGCTGGTAGATACAACAAGTAGACTGACTCCAATCTCAACATATAAAACCATCAGGATGTTAAAACAGGAGCTAAATAATACCAAAATAAGTACTCATTTGCATAATGATTTTGGGATGGCTACGGGAAATACAATCAGTGCAATGTGTGCGGGTGCCGATCAGATCCAGGTTACGATCAATGGGCTCGGTGAGCGTGCCGGCAGTCCTTCCATACAAGAGGTCGTTATGTCTGCCAAACAGCTGCTGAACGTTAATTTTGATCACATAAAAACCGAGTATTTTAAAGAAGTATCCGATTTGGTATATGAATATGCCAAAATCGAACCATATCCGTTAAATCCTATTATAGGAATGAACGCATTTTCTCACGAATCAGGATTGCATGCAAGCTCTGTAATGAAAAATCCTTTAACTTATGAATCTTTTGCTCCGGAAGAAGTAGGCATTGAAAGGAAATTTATCATAGGAAAGCACACCGGTAAAAGCACTATAAAATATATCCTGGAGAATGAATTTAGGATAAAGGATGTTGAGGACGATGTTTTAGATGACGTTTTACAAACGGTAAAACAACTTTCCTTACAAAAAAGACTGGACAGTAATGATGTTTATTCAATATTTTCAAAAAAAACAAATCAAAATGGAAACAAAACGATTCAGATTCTTTTAAGGGATGCCTGTCTTGATGATGCAGCCACTTACTACGAAATGTATGATGAAATGAGAGAGCATGTGGAGTTAGGCTGTCAGAAACCGTCATTTGACAGTTATCAAAAAATGTTTTATTTGCATCCAAATTTGTTTAGTCCTAATAG
>CAZKKX010000097.1:0-9282 GCA_964553505.1 uncultured Eubacteriales bacterium
ATTCATGGACAGGCAACCCCGGTAACTTTCGGAAAAATTTTCGTAGCAGAAACAATGTATGGTTTTATTAATATTTAACTTATATTTATCACTAACGGAGGCTTTTTTTGTAATTTTCTGTTGACAAACGGGTGGTATCTGACCCCATTTTTTACTTGACCCCATTTTTTACTTTGATAATCGATTAATTACATTGAGCAGCATATATCTAACACCTTTTCTTTCATATGAAAAATCATTGAAGTTTCCAATTATATAAGTATCTTTTTCCGGGTGATAAAACATAAAGGATCCTGTTGCCCCTGCAACCCCCCAGGAATTGAATTTTCTAGGCATCAACAAGGGCACTGTTTTAATCTGCCAAATTCCATATCCATAATCAATTCCTAACCCAAATCTAACCCGATTATTCTTCATTTCTTCCAGGGTATTTTTTGTCACTATTTTATATGTCACCAAAGCTTTCATAAATTTAAATAAGTCTTCAGTAGTAGCCACTATTCCGCCACCGGTATAGTCGAGTTCAGCATATCCTTTAATATCATTCAACCTGGTTTCATGAACAAAAAAATCAGCAGTAGGAAATTGTGATTTTTCCATTGGATCGGAATAGTGATGCATATATGAGTGCCTCATATCAAGAGGTTCGAAAATGTATTTTTTTAATACATCATGAAATGGTTCACCGGTAATGCTTTCAATTACTAAACCCATTAGATGGTAATTTGTGTCAGTGTATTTAAATCCTTCACCTGAAGGAAAATGAGACTTTGCATTGTTTTTCACCCAAACAACTGCTTCTCTAGGCGTTATATTTAGATTCTGATCTTTAATAAGTTCTTTTAAAAGCATCCTGAAATTATCAGCTAAGCCCGATGTTTGATTTAGCAGATGCTTGATCCTGACTTCATCAGTATAGTCCTTTCCCTTGTATAAATGCAGGTTATTCATTAATTCATGATCTAAGTATTTAGTGACTTTATCTTCAAAAGATAACTTTCCCTTTTCAACTAATATGCCGCTAATTGCCGATGTAAACAATTTGCCCACACTAGCCATATAGTTTGGCTGATGCGGATTGGCAGGCATATTACCCGTTGACCCTTCTGCAATATTTATGTGAATGCCTTCTTTTTCCGAATGAACTAATAAATAAGCGTTCCTTATTCTACTATCTTTTCGCACTTGTTTTCTAAACGAGTTTTCTATTGATTTAATTAAATTATTTGTTTTCATTCAATTCTGTTCCCCTTCCATAAAAGATATTTTCATTTCAATTTTTTAAACTATGATGGCGCCAATAATACCTGCACTTTCCAGCGACCCCTCCACCAATAATAATTATTTTTTTATTACAAATTCTTCTTTCGTTTTATTTGATGTGCCAGCAATACATCATCTCCCACTTCCATAAGCAAATGGTCGAACTCTTGATTATCGAGCCATGAAGGCACATGTCCGTTGGCCACCATGGCTGATAACCCCATCTGAAAGACTCGCATTTTTAGCAATAGTCGTCTACGTTCCTCAAGAGTCCAGCCCCTCATAGTTTCATCTTCAGCCATTGCCTCAAGCATAGTATTCTCTATTGTTTCGTAAGAAGCCATATATGGATTAGGCTGTATTAACAATTCTCCAAATAATACTGGATACTCTCGAGCAAAATCCAAGCTGGCTTTTCCAATGTTTTCAAACATATTTTTTCCTTTTTGCTTTGTAAGCAATTCTTCCGATATAGAAAGCACCCTCTCTACCACAGCATCAACCAAATCATCAATTGTAGCAAAATTAACATAGATAGGAGCTACCGAAGATTGAAGCTTAGCTGCTACACTTCGGGCGGTGATTCCGGAAAAGCCCTCTTCTTTTGCGACCGCTAAAGCTGCATCTATAATTGCTTCTTTATCAAATTTTATTTTTGGTGGCATGCAAATCACTCCTTACAATATGTTATATTACTTAAGTTATATAATATTCTATAAAATATTGTTTATCAAGCGTAAATTAACTTTAAATTGATATTTTTTTGGGGTTAGTAAGAATGGTAAGTATAGAACGCTATGGACGGTACACTTTTTGTTTGCTCTATGTATAGTATTTAAATTTACACCCGCTAATCTCGCAATCCGTCGATAGGATATACCTTTATTATTAATCAGATTCATAAATAAGACATCCTTGTTGATAATGTGATTGAAAATAAATATTGACTCATTAAGACTATTGCTGGCACCGATTAGTTTGAATCTATTAATGCTCGCAAAGACAACCGGAGCTATTCTCTTTGGTATTATCAATGCTTCATTCCGGTACTGTTTGCTTCATTTATGGTATGGTAGATTTATCCCATATCAATTGGCTGACCACATTTATTGGTGTTGTTTTGATTGCTATCACTTCAACCTTTTTAGGATTATTTATAGCCGTTTCAGTCAGTGAAGTGTTTGAAGCTCAAACATTTTCAAATTTTTTCAGATTTCCTATGATGTTCTTGTGCGGCTTATTTATTCCAATTGAAAATCTCCCAGTCTTTGTAAGACCATTATCATATGTTTTGCCCTTAACGTATGGTGCTGATCTGCTGAAAGGTTCAATAAACGAAACATATACAATTACTGCTTGGATTAGCTTGCTTGTTCTTGTTCTTTTCGGTTTAATCCTCTTTGGTATAAGCACCTATAATATAAAAAAGAAGTGGATTTATTAGTATTAATTAATTCTATAGGGACGTGGGACAGAGGGACTGGGACAACGAACCTGTCCCCTATCCCCAATTATAAATCCTATATAAAAATACCGCCGCTTCTGCCCTTGTAGTATTACCCAAAGGATTAATGCCTTCTCTGTCTCCGGTTATGAGCTCTTCTTTTACCAGTGTCGCAATACTATCTGTTGCATAGGCTGCTACCAGTGATTTGTCCGCAAACTTGTCAAGATCCGAAGCCGTACCCTGCCCTTCAAGGCTATTCAGCATTCTTAAGGCCCTTTCGGTCAATACCATCATGTCCTGTCTGGTAATACTTGCATCAGGACTGAATTTGTTATTCCCAGTCCCACTGGTAATGCCAAGCTTTTTGGCTATGCCTATCTCTTTGTAGTAATAGGCATCTCGGCTTATGTCATCGAAGTTACCATCTACCTTTGCATCAACCCCCAGGGTTCTGACCAAGAAGTGCAGAAAGTCCGCCCTTGTTATATTTGTCTGCGGGGCATATTCTGTTTCCGATACACCCTTCAGTATACCCTTAGAGGCAAGAACTTCTATTGATTTTTGTGCCCATGTTACACTATCTAGGTCCTCGAATGACTTTTGTACAAAAGCAACCGCATAAGTGCTAAAATGGGTGGTGTTAAAGGCTACCATCCCTGTGACAGGATTGTACCTGCCTGAAGGCACCTCTACAATATTTCCTCTACTATCAACGTACCATACGGTGATGTGTTCCGGATTGGCAAGCTCTTCATCTGTAGGTGTGTAAGGTATTGATACTGCAACAGGCGCATCCGGATTTTTCCATTCAACTGTCTTATTCCCTGCTGTTAACTTAAGTTTAACAAGTGGTTTTCCATCTATTCTCTCCTGCAACTCCTCTGAAAGCATAGATTTATCTGCTATGCCCATCTGTATGCCTACATTTTCTCTACCTTCCAGCTTAGTATCTGCCAACATATTTCCCGGCAAAACGATGGTTCCCACTTCACTTCTAATCTCTATCTTTCTTGTCGCATCTGACAATAATATTTCCGCAGGCAATTCCAGCTTATATGAATTGGCCTCCTGTACTTTCGGCATTTCCGCATAAACTTTCTTTATGCCATTTTTGTCGATCTCGACCTTTTCAAAAGCAGTATTCAGCCTATCCTTATCCAGACTTAAGGTAACAATACCCTTTGCTTTATTAATATCTACAGGTATTTCTTCTTTAGACTTCCCAGTAATAAATATAGCATTAACGGTTGTTTTTCTATTTTTAGATGCCTCACGTTTTGCTGTTATCGTATAAATTCGAGACAATCCACAGGAAGGGGTCAATACCTCAATTTTAATAATATTGGACCCCACTGCCAACGGTGATATCGCTTCAGTCAAACCACTACTTCGTGAATGCCCCTGAATGTACAGTTGATCGGTATTATTCCAAAGAGTAGCCGTAATTTCCAAAGTACTTGAACGACCTACGTCAACGGTATACTCCAAAGTATCGGGATCAAAATCCGGCACTAAAATACCATTGCCTATACTGAGGTCACTCAACATTCCTGCCAGGTTAAGACCCATAGGTACAACAGTTTGGTTTTGATTACCGGCACCCCAGGCCACTACCGTGCCATCGGACTTCAATGCCAGAGAGAAATTGCCTCCCGCTGACACGGCTACTACATGCGTTAGTCCTTCCGGCACTGTACTCTGACCCTTGCCGTCGGCTCCCCAAGCAACTACTGTTCCATCGGACTTTAACGCTAAAGAGTGATTCTGACCTGCTGACACCGCCACGACATTATTCAGATCATTCGGCACTTCGCACTGTCCAATATTATCGTCGTTGAGCCCCCAAGCCACTACCGTACCATCCTTATTCAACGCCAGCCCGTGCGAACTTCCGGCAGAAATAGCCACCACATCAGAAAGATTTCCCACATCACACTGTCCTTCATTGTTCCATCCCCAAGCTTCCACCGTACCGTCTGACTTCAATGCCATAGACCAATAATATCCCGCCGATACCTCTACCACATTAGAAAGTCCTGCCGGTACATTACACGATCCTTTGCTGCCATGCCCCCAAGCATCTACAGTCCCGTCCGGATTCAATACTAAAGAATGATAATACCCCGCAGATATTGCTATAGCAGGTCCTGTCCTCTCTTCACACTGACCGTAAGTATTATCACCCCAAGCCTCTATGGCACCTCCTGTCCTGATGGCCAGAGAATGCAACTGCCCTGCCGATACTTCCTCCGCTAAAAGTCCTTCCGGTACATTACATTTTCCATTACCATTACTACCCCAGGTTACTATACTACCATCATTCGTCAATGCCAAAGAATGGTTTAGTCCTGCTGAGATTCTCTTGCCTGCCTCTCGAGCTTCGGTGACACCTACACTGGGCAAAATTGCCCGATTTATCTTCACCGTATACGTACGTATCAAGGAAGAGGATGGAATATAGACCTCTATTGTGACGATGTTAGGTCCCTCCAACAATGGTGAGATTTTTTTTGAAACGCTGTACCCCTGCTCTTGAATCTCCTGCTCTTGGCCTTGAATATATAGTTTATGGGCCTTATCTTCCAAAGTAGCCGTTAGTTCCAGTTCCGTGATGTTATTATCCACATTAATTATATAATCTAGGATTTCAGAATCAAAGTCAGGTATTAAAACGCCCTCATTTACTTCAAGACCACTAAGGCACCCCGCAAGATTGAGCCCTTTCGGCACAACATCACACTGTAACTGATTATTATTACCCCAAGTTACAATCGTACCGTCTGACTTCAATGCCATACTATAATTATATCCTGCTGATACTGCCACCACATCAGATAATCCTTCTGGTACAATACATTGGCCTTTTCCATTTGATCCCCAGGCAACTACTGTCCCATCGGACTTTAACGCTAAATTATGATATCCTCCTGCTGACACAGAAACTACTCCGGAAAGCTCAGAAGGCACATCACACTGTCCATTCCCATTATTACCCCAAGCCTCTACCATACCATCAGATTTTAAAACTATAGAATGATAATATCCTGCGGATATATCTATCACAGCAGAAAGACTTGCTGGCACAGTACACTGCCCCATACCATCAGCCCCAAAAGCCTCTACTGTACCGTCAGCCTTCAATGCAAGAGAGTGAAGCCGTCCTCCGGCTACCGCCACATTATTGGAGCCTGTTATATTATGCTGCCCTTTGTTATTTAGACCCCAGCCTACAACCGTGCCATCTTCTTTAAGGGCCAGGCCGTGATAATACCCTGCCGATATTGCTTTAACATTAGATAAGGTAGGTACTATACACTGATTGTAAGAATTATTACCCCACGCTTTCACTGTACCGTCGGACTTCAATGCCATAGAAAAATTATACCCTGCCGATACTGCTGTAATATCAGAAAGTTCTCCCGGCACATCACACTGCCCTTCATTATTGTTTCCCCAGGCTTCCACCTTGCCGTCAGCATTCAGTACAATACTGTGAAAGCCTCCTGCTGCAATTCTTTTTCCTGCCTCGTGAGCCATCGTTACATCTGCCGCCTCAGATATCTCCAAAAAAGCAATGCCCCAAATCAAGCATATAATTAACGCCCATAGTATTGGTTTCAGGTCTGCTGCTAATAAAATCTTTCGCAATTTCAAATTCATGAGAAATATTTCTGATTTGTATAATATATTTCCATTTTCCCTCACTTAAAAAACCTCCTATATACTTTATCTTTTCATCCCGTCTAACATTTCGTAGGCGTATAGCATCAAACTGTCACTCCATTGTATGAAATCACCCTCTACCAGCCTACCGCTTTTGAAAAAATCAACATCCTCAAGAGCTGCAAAGCGGACGGTCTTAAGTTTTGGCTTAAGGTTATACACAAAGCTTGAGCCGTTTTCTAACTTCACTGAAATCTTATAATCATCCAATAATTCTATTGAGTATATTTTGTTCATGCTTCCCTCCTTTATCGACAAAAAGTCCACTATACTTCGAAGTATAGCGGACTTTTTTATACTTTGATATCACATAAAAATACCATTTTCTTCATGAAATAGTATGCTATGATAAAATGTTTTTATAAAATTATGTTCATCCCTTTGGCTTTATTGATTGCCAATGTTTTATTATTCACACCCAACTTTATATAGATGTTTTGCAAATGTCTCCTGACAGTATTTGGAGACAGGTAAAGCCTTTCTGCTATTTCTGTTTGCTTCAGACCTTCACTAATGAGAGTCAATACATCAAGTTCCCTATCGGTTAATGGTTCAGTTTCCACCAAATCATTGGTTTTTGAGAAACCTTTTAGGAATCGTTCTCCAAAGCATATGACTTTACTTAACCACTCACTATCATCAACCCTTTTTGTTTCCTTTAAAATTGGTTCAATATCCGGCATGCTTTCGACAAAGGGCATGATAATGCTGTCGACCTGTGCAAGCTGTATGGCAGGAAGCAAGGCTTCTTTTGCTTTTTTTACCCCATAAAGATGTTTTTTTGCTATGGCATCAAAAATACCCGCATAGATAAACCCGAATATGTGGTTATTGGTTCTATAGATTTCCCGCATGGTCTCCACAATAACTTCAAGCTCTGCGTAGTTTTTTCTTAGAATGGCCACTCTGCCGCCGACAATATAATTGATGCCCATTCCGGTATGAAAAAGACTCATAGATGAAATATCTTCTTTTTGAAACCACTTTGGAATCCTCTCTAATTTTCCTAAAATCCCATATATATACCCCATAGCATTGTCAACGCTATTGAGCAGAATAGGCCTCCCAACGGCTTCAGCTTCTGTGTATACTTCCTTCAATAAAGAAATTGCCTCTTGAGGTTTTCCGTTTAGAATTGCAAGACGTGCAAGGCAAAGGCTTCCGCAGATGACAAGACTCAACTGATTTCTGCTTCTTGCTTTGTATATAGCTTTATAGGCAAAAAGCTCTGCACTATTCAAATCCCCTGTTTCAAGACAGTATTCCGCCCTTACCGTATGTTCAAAGCCTGTTCCGCAGCCGTTTGATACATGAGTATGATACCAATTGTCTTTTTCAATGAGCTCTACAAGGTAAAGCAGCTCTTTTCCTTTTCTATGGTATAAATAAAGCGTATGAGGGGAGCCACAAGTAAACACCGATTCCGCATTTAATATTCGCGAGCTTGTACCTCCGAAGAGGGCGAAACCTTTTTTATGACATTTACTCATAGCTGCTACGTCATTGAAGTGCATGATACTTTCCATAAGAGTGATTTCACCTAAAATCTGCTCCTTATCTATCAGATTGTCATCTTCTTCATAGATTGATTTTGCCTCAGAGAGCAATCTTGCACCCTCTTTAGCATCCACCGCCAGCATATAAGAATATAAGTATGTAATATAAGCAAGAGGGCGCGAAAGTTTCAGCTTTTTCTCCATATCATCAAAGGCACTCACAATGATTTGCGGTGCTCTGTCCATAAGCTCAGCCGAACCTTTCATTTCAAATATATCGAGGATTTTTTCAAAGCATTTTGCTTTGTGATAGGAATCTACCGCTTCAATTCTCCTGTCATGCCTTGTACACCATTCCCCGTATCGTGAGAATAAGGTGTATTTATCCATATCAGCAGTATCAAAAAGTTCATTCAGCAGTATCTTCAATATCGCATGAATGGAATAAACCTTGTTTTTATCATCATATCGTACAAAGCAATTATTTTCAGCTACTTTACGTATCAGTACCCCGGCTTTTTTGTTTTCGGTCACAAATACAGCATCAGCTATACCGAAGCTCTCAAAAAGAAAAAGCTTTAGCAGTACTTGCTGTGTCTCCTTATCAAACTTGTCATATACAGCTGTTTTAATCAATTTTTTTATATCCCTCAGGTCTTCAATTGTTCTATCCTCAGCATATTTAAGAAGCGCAAGATAAATGGCTGCTGCCCAGCCATCTGTGTTTCTTATTAATAAATCCTTTTCCCTTTTAGAGAGAAAAAAATTGTTTATTTCAAATAAATCTACTGTCTCCTCTTCATTAAATTCGAACTCATCCTGGGAGAGTTCTATGCATAAGCCCTTTAGCGAAAGCTCTTCAATGGGAATATCCGGTAAACTGCGACTGATCAGCATGATATGTAGCTTAGAATCACTTTTTTTCGCAAAACCCGTTAAGAAATCGTTCATATATTTACTTTTGTTTTCATGGAAATCATCTATAACTATAACCGTGCGTTCAATTACGGTTTTATTTATCATATCAATAATTCTATCCATATCCATTGAATTTTGTGGAAGTCCGTATTCCGCAAAACGTTTTGATACATTCGGGTTAATGACTTCAAAACTTTGACAAAATTTTTGCCACATCCATAATTCATCACTTTCTTCGGTATTTAATGAAAGCCATACTTGTCGATGATTCTTTTTTGATCTGAGAAATTCTTTTACTGCCGTTGTCTTGCCATAACCCATAGATGCAATCAAAAGAAAAATTGGCACTTCGAATATCCCTTCAAGCATTTTATTAATACGCTTTCGTTGCAATACTTTAGGTTTAAACAATTTACTATCCATTTTTCACTCCCG
>CAZKKX010000098.1:0-8978 GCA_964553505.1 uncultured Eubacteriales bacterium
CGGTATTTTTTTGCATGACAATACAATTGCCGGAGTTCGTAGCACATTCTTGAAAGTTTCCGAAGGCCATCGGCGTTCCGTAACTGAACAGGAAGTGTTATATAAGTCACCCCTTCAATCGGATATCCTTCTTCCTCCCTGAAAGCATAAACTTTATCCACTTTGGCACTATTAATAATAGGATCAATTTTGTAACGGGATAGGCTTTTACCCAAACGTCCCAATACTACAAATACGATCATTTTTTCAGAAGTTTTTTTTTCCACAATCCTAATAGCCGGCTTCTCGCCTCTCTGGTCATATATGGCCATTGTTTAATAAGTTCATATTTCATCTTTATCCGCTGTATAGTATGCCTGCGTTTTAGCTCCCTTAAATAATATGCTTCATACTTATTTGGGAAACGCTCATATAAGTCAGTAATATAACGACCATTCATATCTAAAAGCGATTCATATTTTATTAGTTTTTTACCTTTTAATGGAACCGGCATAAAATCTCTGCCAATATATAAGAGATCATGGTCGCTTTTAAACGTACCATCTTCATTTAATATAATCCGGACTACCATTCCGACACGTACATGTTCTGAATCAAACATATCGAAAACAAAATTTCCTAAACTATAATATATGACACCATGTTTATAACTTTCAACCGGTTGGATGACATGTGGATGTGAACCAATGACCAAATCGGCACCAGCATCAATGAAAGCCCTAGCATCTGCGATCTGCCATACGGCAGGCAAATGTATATATTCATTACCCCAATGAAGATAAACGATCTTCAGATCATCTTTCATCATGATCATTTCATTAATACTATAAAGAACATTCTCTTTGGAGTATTCTGCATAACACCCGGGATTTTCAATATCATGAATCGCATTAAAAGCAGCGATAGCTATATTTTTCCCTTTTAAATGATGACGAATTATTTTTGACCTTCCATCAAAAGAACTTTGTCCAGCAACCAGTAAACCACTGTTTTGTAATGATTTTATAGTATCATTAAAACCCGCCATACCATGTTCGAGAATATGATTATTTGCAATAGAAACACCCGTGATACCAATACTTTTCATATACATCGCAAACTGAATATTGCCACAATAATCAACATTATGTAAATTGTTATAACATAAAGGAGACTCCAAATTAACAAAGGCAATATCTGATTGTTGTAAATATCCTTCAAATTTAGAAGTCCAATTGCTTCCATTGTCTTTCTGAAAATATGAAGCTATACCCTTGCCTATATTTTGCTCTGAATCTGCCGGAAATAAATCACCGGTAATAAATATTCTTATTCCCTTGCTCATATATGCTCAATTTTTCTCTTTTTTATAATTTGCATTATAACTTTACAGGTCTCTATTATGACTCTATTACTAATTACAATAAATATAATTAGGTATGAAATCATTACTAACGTTCTTGCGATAATTCCATAAGAAGAGAATGTAAATAATACTATATATATTATAGTTGCAAGAACCATTATAATCATTTTATTAACTTTATAGTCAATGTAATATAATTTTTGCGAGTAGTGATATATCATAATTGCTTGAAAAATATTGCCTACAGCAAATGAAATTGGCGCTGCAGTTATTCCAAGGTCAGTTGTTTTAAGTAAGATAATCATTAAGGATGTATTGATAATCAACCCCGAATAAACCGATGCGCCCTCATAGAAGGGTTTCTTTTTAATATGTACCCCAATTTTTAAAATACTACTCATTGAAAATATAAGTATTCCCAATAGTTGAAATGGAATCAAGATGGCAGCTTTTGAATATGTTTCGGGTGCAAGAAGTGAAACGATTTCAGGTGCATATGCGGAAATAACAATTATTACAGGAAATAGCAGGACAAATGACTCAAATACCTTAGAATAAAAGCGCTTGGAACCAGATTCATTCATAATAGAAAAAACATAGGGTGCCCATGCCTGCTGGAAGGCTGTCAAAAGCAAACTAATAAAACCACTAACCTTTACAGCAAGTCCAATAAGTGCTATCTGATCAACAGTTTTATAACGCAGTAGTATTAATCGGTTTAGATCCTGGTTTGCCGATACGCCAAGCAATGTGATCATTAGTATAAAACCATACATGAACATCTTAACAAACAAATGATAATTAAAGCTGAAACTAATCAACTTTTTTGATCTAATAATCAATACTAGGATAAGAATGCTTAATCCCGAAATATTACCAGCAAAAACACTTTTTATCCCCCATTTTGAGATAAACACATAAACAAGAATAAAAGTAGTGGATACAATTATCTGGCTTGCAGTAAAAAGACTGAAAAGTTTCGGTTTCCTTTGAACCCTTAATAACATCTGAAGATAAAAGAAAAGAACCAACAGCGCATTGTTAACGATCATTAAGCGGAATAAAGTTTTATCAGCAACATCTTTTAAAAAAAATGAAATACTTTTCTCGGGTATAATGAACGATAATAAAACAAGTAAAAAGGATATTATCAGTAAAAATAAAAAGCCGCTTGAGACGACTTCTTTCCTGTATGCTTCTTCTTCAGAATCAAAATAAAATCGCAACATTGCTATTGCGATTTGAAAACTAAAAACCACTGAAACAAAACTTCCGAGAGTCAAATAAACATTAAGAGTACCATATTCAGTTATTGAAAAAACTCTTGTATAAAGAGGTACAAGTAAAAAATTAATTAGTTTTGAAACAGCTATGCCCATTCCATATATTGATACATCTTTACCTAGTTGTTTGATTCTCGACATATTTTTAATTGGATAATGTTAAGTAATGGTAATACCATTTACAGGCAAGTTCAAATCCTCGAATAGCATCATAATTTGGGTTATATCCTAAAATCCTTTTAATTTTTACGATTGAAGCTTGCGAATGGGGTATATCACCTTCACGCGCAGACCCGTAATGTGGTTGGATTTTTATAATATCAGGGTCATATTTTGCTAAATTTTTACGTAATGACATGAATAATTCATTTAAAGTTATATTACCCCCAAACGCCACATTAAATACAAGACTGACTGTTGCATCTTCGGGTAATTGTATATTATATAACAAAGCTCTTTTACGGATATCTTCTGTAGTGGTAAGAGCAGCTAATTCATTCGCATGAATTACATTGTCAATATATGTAAAATCCCTTGAATAAGAACCGTCTCCGTTTATTATGGGGGATTCATGTTTGATCAGCGCTTTGACCCATAAGGGGATAACGGCAGCGTATGCGCCATTGGGGTCCTGGTGCTTACCAAAAACATTAAAATAACGTAACCCTATGGTTTCTAATCCATATAATTCAGAAAATATACCGGCATATAATTCATTGACATATTTTGTAACAGCGTATGGAGAAAGAGGTTTACCAATATGTTCTTCTACTTTTGGCAGTTCCTTGGAGTCTCCATAGGTTGAAGATGATGCGGCATATATAAAACGTTTTACACCTTCATCCCTTGAAGCTATCAGCATGTTTAAGAAACCTGTGATATTTACATCATTGGTTGACTTTGGATCGTTAATAGAGCGGGGTACAGAACCTAGCGCGGCTTCATGAAACACATAATCACACCCTTTGGCAGCCTTTTGGCAGGTATCCGGATCCCGGATATCTCCTTCCATAAATTGGAAATTCGGGTGATCAATAAAACCATCCATATTCCTACGATAACCGGTTGAGAGATTATCTAAACAAATAACTTTATTATTCTTTTTTAGAAAATATTCACAGAGATTTGAGCCAATAAAGCCGGCACCACCTGTCACTAAATATTTCACGCATACTCCGCATCTTTTCCGGGTTTAAAATTATTATAGTACCCACTCTTAATCTTTTTGATAAAATCTTCGACCCTTAAAATGTTACCTCCCATTTTATTGAATTCACCTTTTTCAAAAATAAATTCATCATTTATCAGGATATATCTTCCTTGCTCCCCATTGATTTTCATATACGGCGTTTTAGTCCCAAATAAAGATTGCAGTTCATTAATATAATATTTGCCGTCCTTTGACTCCAAAACATCCATTGCCATGCAATCAAAATTCCCTTTATCACATACACTTTTAACCATTAACAATAATTCTTTTGGAGGTGTAACCCATCCAAAAACACCCACTCCGCTGGCAAAATAACCTTTTAATAATTTTTGTTTACCGAAATAGGAATTACCAATCTTTATAATTCGCCACTCCCATTTCAAAGGGATATATTCCTGCATTATTACGTAATGTTTTTGGGTCATTCCAAATTTCGGGATGGGTATTCCACCCTTTTTCCAAGGAGTTTTTCCCAGTGATAAACGGTAATCAATGATCCCAAAGATTTGATGAATATAATATCTCGCTCTCACTTTGCTCTTTACTATTTGCACTCCGCTGGAAGTGGCACCTCCATTTGTTTTAAATACCAGTGGCATTTTGGCAGTTTTAAGAAATTCTAGCGCGTCTTTTTTCTTATAAAAAATATTTGTTTTAGGATGAGGATATCCATTTGCAGTTAACCAATATTCATATAATCTTTTATTTTCATAAAGAAATAATTCCTTACGTGAAGGATATATTGGTATACCAAGCTCCTCATTTATAATAAATAAGCGTTCATCAAACATATTCTTATGTTCATCAAGATTCCCTTTAATGCGCACTAGTATCCCATCAACATTTGCCTGCTTAATTTCTTCAATCCAATTCTCACTTAAAAGATCTAAAATAGTATAATCAACACCCAATTCTTTGCATGCCTCGCAATATTGATCAACGAGCATTTGGATTGAATCGAAGCTTTTTAATATTCCTAGTTTCATTGTCTGTCTTTCTTGTTGTTATCAGTTATAATACATTTTTAAGATAGTCGAAATATAAACTACTTTCATGTTCCCGAATCAATTTCATCATTTGTGTCTTATTAATAAAAGATAATTTATACGCAATCTCTTCCACACACGCTATCTTCAACCCCGTCCTCTTCTCCACCGCTTTCACAAACTCCGTGGCATCGCTCATGGCCTCGTGCGTTCCCGTATCCAGCCAGGCAAATCCTCTTCCGAGCAATTGCAATTTAAGTTGTTTATTTTTGAGATATTCTCTATTTATATCGGTGATCTCCAGTTCATTCCGCCAGGAGGGTTTTACGCTTTTCGCAATGTCGATCACATCATTCGGATAAAAATACAGACCGGTGATGGCATAATTCGATCTCGGTTCTTTCGGTTTTTCTACAATATCAACGACATTCTGATCTTTATCGAATTCGGCAACCCCATATCGCTGCGGGTCTTCAACATTGTATCCAAAAATGACTGCCTTATTATCCTGTTCAACTATTCTAATGGTATTATCTAAAAGACCTTTTAATCCGGCACCGTAAAAAATATTGTCACCCAGGATCATGCAAACATTTTCATTACCTATAAATTCCTCACCGATAATAAATGCCTGCGCCAATCCCTCGGGCTTCGGCTGCTCGGCATAGCTGAATTTGAGTCCCAACTGACTCCCGTCCCCGAGTAGTTTTTCAAAGTTCGGCAGATCCTCCGGCGTAGAGATGATCAATATCTCTCTAATTCCAGCCAACATCAACACCGACAAGGGATAGTAGATCATGGGCTTGTCGTACACGGGTAGGAGTTGCTTGCTGACGACCTTGGTGATGGGATGTAAGCGCGTACCTGCCCCTCCTGCTAAGATGATGCCTTTCATTTATTTCCTCCTAACCACTGATTGCATGAAGAGCTTAACCACGGATTACACAAATATCCTAACCACGGATTTCACGGATTAACACAGATTGACACGAATTCCTTTTAAGGCTTTGATTTAATGGGCGATATGGCTTTAAAGTTTATAAAATATCTTAAGTAAAATATTGATTCTAATTGCATAAATTAACATTGACTTCCTCAGAATTTATTTAAAGCTAAAATCTTTTTTTCCAAAATTAGGGTAAAGCCTTAATTATATTCGTGAAAATCTGTGTAATTCGTGGTGAGGCTCTTATTGTAATTCGATGTAATATTTCAAAGCTTAATCTCTTTAAGCTCTTTCTGCAGCTGATTATACTCCCGCTTCTTGCGCTCAATGAATTTTTCCGTCAGAAGGATTTTCTCCTTCATACCCTTTTGTGTCAGAAGGTATTTGTACTTTTTCTTATTGTCCGCAGTAGCGAAATTCTCAACCTTTACAAAACCTTTTTCTATTAAAGCATTTAAAACATAGTTGATCTTTCCGACACTATAGCCCAGTTCATCGGCGAGGGTACGCTGATTTTCGATGCTCTCCGCCTTGCGAAGTATGGTGAGCTCTAGTTCTTCGTTATTATTCATGTAAAAGTTTAGTGTTTAGGGGTTAGTGGTTAGGGTGTTTAGTGTTTTTTAGTTTAGAGTTGGAATTATGTCTTCTTAATTGTGAGTTTCTTAGGGAAGCTAGTCTTGGAGAAAGTTGATCAATTTCTTCCCGTACTGATATATATTTTTCCTGATCAATGTAATTCAGATCGTAAGCTGCTGTTAATTGACTGATAACTTCCAATAAACTGCCATATGCGATTTGCGTGTAATGTGCCTGGTCCTTGTAGCTTGTTCTTGAACTGCCTTCAGCGATATTAGAGCTTACAGAAATGACGGCTCTTTGTATTTGATTGGATAAACCAAATCGTTCTTTATCGGGAAATTTACCCGTTATTTTATAGATCCCTTTAACCAAATTTCTGATATCATCCCAAATCTCAAGTCTTTCAAATGAATAGACATGCATTTTCATCCCCTCCTTCTTTACGTCCCTATCAAATTACCTCTAACCTCTAAACCCTAAACTCTCTAAGCTCTAAGCTCTAAACTCCTCACAACGGCTTCGCCGCAATGAGTCCCATTTTTTTACGATGTGCGAACCAGAATGTTGGTATTTTCATGTACGTTCAATTATTGAATGATGCCTAAGTTAATAGAATATTTCATAAATGTTAATCTTTTTTTACTTTTTATTTTGAATTTCTATCGCTCGGTAGTTCACTTTCATTTAACCACTGATTGCACAAATGCTTTAACCACGAAATATACGAATGCTTTAACCACAGCCTGCCCTGCATAGCCTTCTTGAGCAACGAAGCCTTGGCGAAGTTGGTGGCGAAGCAGGGGATTTCACGGATTTTCACGAAGATTTTTAATGATTTTGGTGAGTAGTTAAAAAATATTACCTTATCAGCCTTAACCTTAGTCTTTATTCGTGTTAATCTGTGTAAATTTGTGTAATTCGTGGTGAGGCTCTTATTTGGAATTCGTGGTGAGTCTTAGTGGATCATGCGTTTGAATTTGAGGCTGGGTTCGCCAAAGTTGATGATCATGCCGAGTTTGTATCCTGTTGCCTTTAAATAGTTTAGTAACTGTGCCTCATGTTCCTTACAAATGGCGGTTGCTGCCTTTAATTCCAGGATAATTGAATCGTAGCATACAAAATCGGTAAAGTATTTTTTTTTAATGAATGTCCTTTGTAGCTAATTCTAAGATCCTTCTCTTGTTCGTTTGGAATGTCCCTCAGATCAAATTCAATACCCAATGCTTCCTGATAGACAGCTTCCAGAAATCCCGGTCCAAGCTTTTTGTGTACTTCCATACATGCACCGATGATATTATATGATTCCTGTTCATATAACATTTTTCGTCCTCCCCAATTTATAATTTCACTAATTATCTGTAGATTTCACGAAGATTTTAACCACGGATTACACAAAGAGTTTAACCACGGATTACACTGATTTACACGAATTATCACGAAGATATTTTAGCTTTGTTCTATATTGATACTAGAGTAAAGCCTTTTATAATTTTTGTGAAAATTCGTGAAAATTTGTGTAATTCGTGGTCCCTCTATTCGTGGAATTCGTGGTGAGGTTCTTATCTTTTTGTATAATTCTCATCTATCCATCTTAGATATTCCCCGCTCTTCACTGCACCGATCCACTCCGGATTCTCCAGGTACCATTTTACCGTCTTTCGCAGGCCTTCGGCAAAGGTGACCGACTGCTTCCAGCACAGCTCCGACTTGATCTTGCCGCAGTCAATGGCGTAACGGCGGTCGTGGCCGGCACGGTCCTTGACGTAGGTGATCAGTTTTTTATAGTGATCTTTCGGTTTTTCCGTTTCCTCCGCAACGATCTCACAGAGGACGTTCAGCAGATCGATGTTGGTCCATTCGTTCTCGCCGCCGATGTTGTAGGTCTCCCCCAATGTTCCCTTCTCCAGGATCGCCCAAATGCCGCTGCAGTGGTCGTCCACGTAGAGCCAGTCGCGGATGTTCCTGCCGTCCCCGTAGACCGGCAGGGCTTTTTCTTCCAGCATGTTGCTGATCATCAGCGGAATGAGCTTTTCGGGGAACTGGTAGGGACCGTAATTGTTACTGCAGTTCGAGAGCGTCACCGGCAGTCCGTAGGTATGTCCGTACGCCCGCACCAGATGATCGCTGGATGCTTTGGATGCCGAGTAGGGACTGCGCGGATCGTAGGCCGTGATTTCCAGGAATTTGCTATCGGGATCGTCTTCGGGCAGCGAACCGTAGACCTCGTCCGTGGAAATGTGATGAAAGTGGATGTTCTTTTCACGCGCCAACTCCAGCAGATTGAAGGTCCCAAGAATATTGGTCCGGATAAAGGCTGCCGGACCCGTAATGGAGCGGTCCACATGCGATTCCGCGGCAAAATGCACGATCAGATCGATCTTGTATTTCTCAAACACCGTCTTGAGCGCCGCATGATCGGTGATATCCACATTCTCGAAGAAATAACGGCTACCACTATACTGCTTATCTATCTCTGTCAGATTCAAAGGATTGCCGGCATAGGTCAGGCAGTCGACATTGATGATCTTCCCACTAAAATGCGGCAAGCGAAAAAGGTAGTGGATGAAGTTGGAACCGATGAAGCCGCTGCCTCCTGTTACCAGAAGGGTCGAGTCGTCGAGGTGTCGAG
>CAZKKX010000099.1:0-8977 GCA_964553505.1 uncultured Eubacteriales bacterium
GCATCGATATTAGAGCGGTTAGCCCCATCACCGAAAAAGAATACCAAGTCGGCGGTTCAACGGCACTGCTTGATGCCATAGGCAGCACTATTCATAAGATTGGTAATGCCCAAAAGCATACGGCGGAAGAATATCGTGCAGAAAATGTAATGTTCGTTATCATCACAGATGGCGAAGAAAATTCTAGCCGTGAGTATTCAGCGGAAAAAGTAAGAGCACAAATCGAAAGACAAAAATCAAAATATAATTGGGAATTTATTTTTCTCGGTGCCAATATAGACGCAGTACACACAGCGGAACAATTTGGCATAGATGAAGATTGTGCTATGAATTATATTGCAGACAGTGAAGGAACCAACCTCAATTTTTCAGTTATGAGTGCTGTTGTTTCCGAATATCGTGAGAAAGCAACTATATCAGAGGAACATTTCGAAAAAATAAGAAAAGATGTAAAAAAGCGTGGTGGCCGAAAATGAAATTTAACGAAATATCATCCATAAATACTTCTAACCTCTGGATATCTAATTGCCAAGAGGATTGGTTAAATGCCGAAGATAACTGGAGACAGGAAGCATGAAAACTCGAAAAAATCCTGCTTATATAGGCACACACATATGTTACTTTAGAGAGATTATAGTCGAGTTTCAAATGACAGAAATGTCTTTCTCGCTACGCGTGTCTTGTGGTGCAAAATGATTGAAAGGAGTGGAGATATCTATGCCTATTACTGACTTATGGCCTGTCATTATCCCCGGCATATTAGTGCAGATTATGATACAGGTATTTTATATCCGGCACTGCTGGAAAAATACCCGACTTAGTATGCGACAGAAATGGAGCTATATCCTTTCTATTGTCGTGTTTAGTCTTCCTGCAACAGCAATATATCTGATCAACAACCGCGATAAGTCAGCGATCCGTGACGACAATTTTCACGATATTGATATTGACAACTACGTACAGCAGGGTATATTCATTCTGCTCATCGTGGCATTTGAGGTTTTTGCACTGCGTGTCATTGCTGATAATGCACAAAATGAACATTATCTTCTGATTATCAGCTTACTGGCCTACAGCTTTGTCATCATGCTTATCAATAATCTACTGATAAATAAGCACCACCACCTTCTGTATTATCTGCTGCCTGCTACCCAACTACTTATAGCAATGCCAATACAATATCTGGACATTACATATTACGCGCAATACATTTTAGTCATTATTACCGCAGGTATCATCAATAAATATCCGATGCCCCTTGCAAAAACCTATTCAATAGCGGCATTCTGTGCTTTACTTGTCGGCAGCACAGCTAAGGCATTGAAGTATTATTATTCATTGGATATGGACGAGATAGTCAGCTACCTGTATATTAATACACTAATTTTCTTACTTGTTGTTATGGCCTTCTACATGCTGAAAAAGCAGCTTTTAACCAACAGGCGACTGGAGGCGGCACTCCAAAGAGTAAGGGAACAAGCTGGGCAGATTGAGAAGATAGGTGCTCTTGCCGAGCGTAGCCGGATTACCGCCGAAATTCACGATACAGTCGGCCACACGCTGACCAGTGCGGTAATATCCATCGAGGCCGCCGAAAGTATGCTTGAGAAGAACACAGTCGAGGCAGCGAAGAAGCTGACTCTGGCTAAGGAGCAAGTCAAGCACGGTCTTGACGATATCCGCTACTCAATTAGAACAATTCGGATGGACGGTGAAGAATCCTTTGAGCATGCGCTCGGAAATATGCTTGAAGATATCCGTCGGACTACCGGTTTGGCTGTAAACAGCATAGTAGAGTTAAAATCCGAGCTGTTATCTGTCCAACAGGGTGTGCTACTGCTTGCTATAAAGGAATGCGTAACCAATGCTTTAAAGCATGGAAAATGTACCGAAGTGGATATTCTTGTCCAGGAATATAAGGGAGAGATTCACCTGACCTTTTCGGACAATGGTGAAGGCAAAGACTATGTTGTACCCGGAATGGGACTTTCCATTATGAAAGAGCGTGTGCAAAGTATCGGCGGGGTGCTTCAAATTGACAGTGCCAAAAGAGATGGCTTTACCGTCTGTATTTCCATACCTGTTGGTATCGAACAAGGAGGTAATTCTATATGAGTATAATTCGAGTCATGCTGGTAGATGACCAGACTATAATCCGCGATGGCCTTCGCTCTCTATTGGAAGCTTGTTCGGATATCCGGGTAGTTGCAGAGGCCGGAAACGGAAAACAAGCTTATGAATTGGTTAGTGAGCATCGTCCAGACATTGTTCTGATGGATATACGAATGCCCGAAACCGATGGCGTTGAGGCTACCCGTCTTATAAAAAAAGACTTTCCGGAAACGATTATCATCGTTCTGACCACCTTTGACGATGATGCGTATATCATTAATGCCATGACCTTCGGTGCCTCGGGGTATCTCCTAAAGGATATAGGGAGCGAAAAGCTGATTGAAGCTATTCACGACGGAGTAAAAGGTAATATTATTCTTCCGGGTAGAATTGCCTCAAAAATCACCTCACGCCTTACACAGACAGGGACATCTAAAACTGAGCTCCAAGATTTTACTGAGCGGGAACAGGAAATTATCAGACTCCTTATGCTTGGAAAAAGCAATAAAGAAATAGCCGAGACCTTGTTTCTTACAGTCGGTACGGTGAAGAATTACATCAGCCAAATTTACAGCAAGGCGGAAGTTACCGATAGGGCAAACGCTGTTCTGTTCTTTAAGAAGTTAGGACTATAGCTATGGGAATGGGGAGGTTTGATTTTCCCCATTTTTTTAAATTTCTAAATAAAATATGAATTAAGATATGACCTGAGTCACTTATCATATGACCTTACCCACAGTTAAAATGTTATTATAAGAACTATTTAAATGTGGAGGTACCATATGAAAAAAATACTTTTAATTTTTGCCCTTATAGCTTTTGTGATTTTAATGATTTTGTTTGTTGGGCAAAGCAGATTTTTCTTACACTCAAATATCGTAAATAGTCCAAGTGATGTGGTAAAACAACAGGAAGAGATGCAACCGTCTCAAAATGAAGATGAGCAAATATCACCATCAGATGCACCGTCAGACAATTCCCAGAACGAAAATGAGTCGGAAAAAGACATCAAAACCGATACAGGAACTTATCAGGGACAGATTGACAATAATTTTATTGAAATAACCATTTCAGGTGTTCCTGAAGAAAATGCAACAAGAGTCTTTATGTTGTCTGATGAAGTTAAAGATGAATTCTTAGATATGCAGCTTAGTATCGGTGAGGTTATTAAGTTTCGGTATTTTCTTAATGAAGATGAGCAGAACGTAATAGTAGGAATCGAAACACTGAATGGAGCGAGGGATGACAAATGAATGATTTTACCCTTACAACTGATCTATTGCTAATGCTGCTTCCTTTGGTGATAATTCAAATAGGATTGGCTATTTACTGTGCATTTAAAATCTTTAAAGAAGGTGTTGAGAACCTCAATAAATGGGCATGGCTTGCCATCTGTCTTTTCGTAAATCTGTTAGGTCCTATCACCTTCATGATCATCGGCAGAAAGAAGGAATACCGATGATAACTGTAAAAGGACTTCACAAGAAATTCAAAGACTTTCAGGCTCTTAAAGGTGTGGATATGCATGTTTCAAAAGGCGAAATATATGGCTTCATCGGCCATAATGGAGCCGGTAAGTCAACGGTTATGAATATACTCGCTGGCCTATCCCACCCTACAAAGGGTGATTGTATAGTAAATGGGAAAAATATAAAAGAGATAAAGTCTCCCGGTGACCTACAAATTGGCTATCTTCCTGAAGATCCAAGGTTTTATCCATGGATGACCTCATACGAGATACTTAAATATCTTGGTGGCAACATAAAGCATAGTCGCATCACAGAAATTTTGAAATGGGTTGGTCTTTCCGGTGCCGAAGATCGACGTGTTGGAGGTTTTTCACGGGGGATGAAACAGCGGCTCGGCATCGGTGCTGCATTGATACGTAATCCCAGCCTGCTTATTTTGGATGAACCATCATCCGCGCTTGACCCTGAGGGCCGCAGCGATGTGCTAAGACTAATAACAGAAATGAAGAAAATGGGGAAAACAGTAATATTCTCCACCCATATATTAAGTGATGTTGAACGGGTATGTGACACTGTTGGAATGATTGCAGAAGGCAGCATGGTCATAGAAAAACCACTAGAAGAACTTCAAAAAAATCATATACGCTCAGTTTTTGATATCACTTTGGATGTGCCCTACAATCCAGATATGATAACGAAGATCCGTGAACTGAACGGAGTCATTGAAATAACATCCAATGGATGCCAATTAAGTGTGACAACTTCTGAAGGAGCCTCCGTTTCAAAAGCCTTGATGCGGTTTTTTGTGGAAAACGATATAACCATCCATATGATGGCACTTAGGAAAAATAATCTTGAAGAATTGTTTTTAGCAGGAGTGACAAAGCTATGATTCAGAATATTGGTATAGAAATAAAATATGGATTCCGCAGTGGGAAACTACTGATTTTGTTAGCCTGTTTCCTTTTTTTTGCCCTACTTACACCCCTTATGCTCAAATTTATATTGCCGGGAATTCTAGAAAGTCAAGGAGCTTCCTCTCAAGACCTTTCAGGATTAATGAACATGACACAAGCCGGCTGTATTCACATTTATATGAACGATGTATTCGAGATAGGTACAATTATTGTTGCCTTTACCTTATGTGGTCTATTGGCACAGGAAATTCGAGACAACACTTTGGTACTGCCACTTTGTTCAGGTAAGCATTTTAGCAATATTGTAGGTGCAAAGCTATTGATTTTTGGATTTGCTCTTATATTAATTTCACTGGCGGCCTTAATGGTCAATTATCTATATGCAGGCCTCCTTTTCTCTTTTGATGTGAAAATATTTCCCATTATACAAGCTGGAATATTACAGGGGATTTATATGAATTTCCTTCTGGCTTGTGTTATCTTGTGGGGGGCAGTAGCCAAAAGACCGATTCCTACAGGTTTTCTTACACTTGCAACAGCTTTTGGTTTGCATTTTATAGGAAGCTTGTTGGGTATTCATGCATGGCTTCCATCAGGCTTACTCGAACAGGCTCAACATCTTATAGAATCCCCTGAATCATCTATGATTTTAACATTAACTATCACTAATTTATTAACCTTTGCCATGTTTGCTCTTGCGCTGGTACGTCTTAAAAATATCGAGTGGAATGAGCGACAGGCTTAGAAAGGAGTAACTATGGAACATATTGCATATTGCGATAAAAAATCAAATGAATTGGAAAATCTACTAAATGCTAGTAAAACCATGTTGATTCGAGGGGCAGCAGGTAGAAAGCTCCCCCATGGCAGAGTAGCAAGGGGTGAGACTGTTTATTTACTGGACAATGACGGCAGTGGTAATATTCGCGCTAAGGGTATTGTATCCCAAGTCTTTCACTCAGATAAGCTGACCAAGGAAGAATCAGAGCAGATTATTAATGAAAATATGGAGAAATTAAAACTAACTCCGCCACAAAAGATACGATGGATTGGGAAGCGCTATCTATGCTTAGTCAACTTAAAGGACGTAAAAGAAATTGAACCCTTTTCCTATGTGCGGGAAAAAAACATGGATGACTGGATTATCGTTGAAAATATTGAAGATATCAAAAAGGAATTTGATAATTTATAAAGGGGTGTTCTCTATATGAATAAAGATATTAAGTTTTATACAAATCAAAACAAAGAAGCCTGGGATGAAGTAATGCCAATGCACCAAGCTGCATCAAAAGAAAAACTTGATTTATTGTTTTCGAATCCAAGCTATATTTATCAAAATGATGAGCAACTATTAGAAATATTGAAGGAAGTAAATGTTAAAGGCAAGGATGTAATTCAGCTTTGCTGTAATAATGGAACTGAGCTCCTTTCACTAAAAAATATGGGTGCCAATCGCTGTGTAGGTGTTGATATTTCCGTTATGGCAATAACAGAAGCACAGGAAAGAGCAACAAGGCATGGGATTGACTGCCAATTTATATGCTCAGATGTTTATGATATTCCGGAAGAATATTTTAATTCATTTGATATTGCTTATTTTACTGCTGGAAGTATAGGCTGGTTGCCTGATATTAATAAAGTTTTTGAAATAGTATTTAATTTATTGAAAGAAAAAGGTAAGGTTTTGATTCATGAAATCCATCCATTTAGTGAAATGTTGCCTTTCGACAACAATGATTTAGAAAATAGGCTACAAATTATAGAGCCCTATTTTAGAAGTAAAGCAATTGTTGAAAATGGTAGCCTGGATTATGTGGGTGGAACTGAGTATGTTGCTAAAACCCAATATTGGTTTGTCCATACGATTTCATCACTAATTATGGCACTTGTTAATAATGGACTAAAAATTAATTTTTTTGCTGAATATCCTAAGGATATTTCAGCAGGACATAAAAAGATCGAAGAATTAAAGGAAGGTGTTCCTTTAAGCTATATTTTACTTGGGGAGAAATTTTAGTCGAACATTTTGGAGGTGTTATCATTAGCATAGTAAAATTCAATTTAAAAACAATAAAGAATATATGCGGCTTGTTAATGATGCTATTAATTTTTTCAGGATGCAGTCAACAGACCTCAATTGCTAATAATAAACTTAATATTGAACTTGATAATTATGTAAAAGCATTCAATAAGTCATATAGTAGTCATCGGATTAATGGGAGTATAATCATCTCAAAAGATGGAAAGATCGTAGCCCAAAGAAATTATGGAATGGCTGATTCAACAGAGAATACTTCATTTACTGAAACCACAAAATCGATGATTTGTTCTACAACAAAATTTTTTACCGCAATAGCAATCATGCAACTTGAAGAAAAGGGCTTAATATCTTTGAATGACAATATTTCTAAGTATTTACCAAAGCAAATGAAAGGTGAAGATATAACAATACACCAGCTTTTAACCCATACTTCAGGAATTATTAGGGATATTACTGATACAGGCTTAATAAATCCATATGAAAATATACCAAAAGAGAAATTAATTGCTCTTGTAAATGAAAGACCTCTATTGTTTAAGCCGGGAACAAAAATGTCTTATAGTAACGCAGGATACCAGCTATTGGCATCAATTATTGAAAATGTATCAGGCTTAAGCTTTGAAGAATATGTTAATATCCATATTTTCAAACCGTCAGGGATGACAAGTACGGGAATGTCTTTTTCAAAAGATTATGTTGTTGATATTGCCGCAGGGTATGAATACAAATATGATAAATTTGTAAGAAAAGAACCATATGATATGTCTCATACATATGGTTCAGGAAATATATACTCCACAGCACATGATATGTATCTATTTGACAAGGTGCTACGGGAAGGAAAGCTTATAAAAAAAGAAGTCCTTAAAAAAATGATTATAGATAATACCGGATTAAATTCAAATTACGGATATGGATGCTTTGTGGGAAATTTAAAAGGTCACAGATGGTTTGGACATCCGGGAAATTTAAACAGTGGGTATTTTTCCTATTATTTAAGGTTTCCTGATGAGGATATTTCTATTACAATGTTATTCAATACTACTTGGAATGATAACAACAGTATTATGAAGGCAATAAGTGCTATAGCTCTTGGAGAAGACTATAAAATGCCTTATAAGAAAAATGAAATAGAGTTAGACAAAGGAAAGTTAGATAAATTTATTGGTGAATATGAACCAACGGAAAATGGTTCAATTGGAAAAATAACAATAAAAAAAGAAAATGGGCTTTTAAACATATCCTCCGGAGGTCAAGTTATATATCTAACCCCATATTCAGAAATGAACTTTTTCGACAAACAAAATGAAATGTGGGAACATACCTTCGAATCAGATGAATCCGGTAAAATAATATATTATATATTAAATGATCCGGTAGATGAAATGAGATTTAGAAAAATAAATTAATATATATTTTTTATATAAGGTGAAGGTGAAAAAATGGTCAAGGACAAAAGCATGAATATGGTTGACGTAATTATTAATAGGATTTGGATACAAATTGCTATTTGCTTAGTAATTTCTTTTGTTGGTATATTTTTTACTTTAAGAATTCACCCCATTGGTAAAAATGCGATACCATATTCCCCTCTTGATGAATTTACTTTGCACCTTGATAAAAAAATATCTGTTCTTATGAAATTTTATAACATACCGGGTGTAAACATAGCCCTTGTTAAGGAGGGCAAGCTCGTATGGTCTGAGGCTTATGGTTTTGCTGATAAGGAAAATGCAAGGAAAATGACCAAAAATACTCCTATGAGAGCACAATCCATCTCCAAATCAGTTACTGCATGGGGAATTATGAAGCTAGCAGAACAGGGAAAAATTGACTTAGATGCCCCAATTTCAGGATACTTAAAAAGCTGGCACATACCAAAGTCAAAATACCCCGTTGAAAAGCTGACTATTAGACATCTGCTTAGCCATACCGGCGGACTTCCTTTGGGTGATGTGTTTACAATTCATAGCCCTAATGAAAAAATGCCTTCCCTTAAAGAAAAACTTACGCAAGAAGCAGTATTAATAAATGAACCCGGTGCTGTCTTTTCTTACTCAAATACCGGTTATAACCTACTGGAGCTCCTTATCGAAGAAGTTACAGGACAGGACTTTGCCGAGTATATGAAACAGGAAATTCTGATTCCGCTGAATTTAAGACATTCATCCTATATTTGGGATGAAATAACCACTCCTACAGTTCCTGTAGGCTATGATTTAAACGGCAGACCAGTTCAGGTTTATGTGTATCCCGAAAAAGCATCCGGCGGACTCTTCGCCACAGCAGAAGATATTGCTGCCTTTGCCATTGCTGGGATGCCCGATGTTCCTAACACCCCCCATATCCTTAGTCAAACTAGTATAAAAGAACTTTATACACCAGTAAGTCAAAATATAGGAATATATAGTCTGGTCTTTGACGCCTATAGCCTGGGA
>CAZKKX010000100.1:0-8957 GCA_964553505.1 uncultured Eubacteriales bacterium
TACCCTACTATGGTATTGCCCGGGACAAAGCTGGAAGAGATGTACCATAAAGGCGAATATAACCCCTTAATTATAGAGGAAGCCATTGAGACAACAAAACAGATGTATTTGATTTTTAAAACGGCAGGAATCAATATAATCCGAGTTGGGCTAAAAAGCACAGATTATATCGGAAAGGGAAAAAATGTAGTAGCCGGAGATTATCATCCTGCTTTCAGACAATTGGTAGAAGGTGATTTGATTAAAGATATTCTGGAAGATCAATTGAAAGGAGCATTTAAAAAGGCTGTTTTTTATTGCAATAATAGTAATTTATCAACCATGGTCGGTAACAGAAAATGCAATAAAATCTATTTTGAAAAAAAATATCCGAATAAATTATTTGAATTTAGAACCGATAATCAATTGGGAAAGGATGAATTCAGGGTGGAATTGGTTTAAACTTTACCTATACTACGCCTAATGCGTTGCTTCTTAACCTTAAGGTATAATACGCTACAGGTCTATCTATACTAAAATCTGTATATAAACGAGGGAGTGAATCTAATGAACAACTATCAAAGCCAATATCCCGTATTGGAGATAAATGCTGCAAAGATTAAAAAGAATGCAAAGGTTGTCTATGATTTGTGCAAGGAAAATGGGATTGAACCGGTAGGAGTTGTAAAAGGGTATGGTGCAATACCTGAAGTTTCAAAACTTTTTTTAGAAGCAGGCTTTAAAACGCTGGGAGATTCTCGGATAAATGAAATTATTCGATTAAGAATGGGCAACATTGATGAAAAATTAATGCTGTTGAGAATTCCAATGTTTTCTGAAATTCCGGCGTTGGTTCGTTATGCGGATTCAAGTCTAAATTCGGAAATTGAGACCATCCGACGTATTAATAAAGAAGCTGAAAGGCAAAAAAAGATTCACGGTGTTATTTTAATGATGGACTTAGGGGATTTAAGAGAAGGGTACTTTGATGAAGGAGAAGCTGTTAAAGTTGCAAAGGAGATAGAAGATGATCTGAAGCATATTGAATTATTGGGCATTGGCACGAATCTCGGCTGTTATGGATCTATTAAGCCATCCGAAAAAAATCTTGGGCAATTATGTGAATTAGCCGAAAAGATAGAACAAGAAATAGGTCGAGAATTAGAAATGATTTCTGGAGGAGCAACATCTACATTACCGCTGTTATTGGAAAAGAAAGTGCCAAATAAAATTAATCATTTAAGAATAGGTGAAGGAATTGTCACTGCAAAGGATTTGCCGGAATTGTGGGATGTACATATTCCCGGTTTGTTTACAGACCCAATGACACTTAAAGCACAAATAGTAGAAGTTAAAACAAAACCCAGCTATCCCATTGGGGAGATATTTATTGATGCTTTTGGCAATAAGCCGGAATACAAAGACAGAGGGAAGCTAAAAAGAGCGATACTTGCTATGGGAAGCAAAGATATTGGGGATTATTCAAAAATTAAATCAAATGAACATGGTATAAAAATAATAGGAAGCAGTAGTGATCATTTAATCGTGGACATTGAAGAGTATCCCGGCGAACTAAAAGTTGGAGACGTATTGGAGTTTGATATATTTTATCCTGCTATGCTGTTTCTAAGTTCCAGCGAATGTGTCAGAAAAATTATTACCTAATAAGAAAGAATAATGAATAAATAAACTTTCCTATTAAATATCTCTTTTAAACAATTGGAGTTTCAATTATATAATTATTTTTTATTATGGGAAAATTGAGTTGCTAATAAATAATATGATTTGGAGGTTATAGTTTGAAAACAGGTGATAAAAATGTATTTTTGAATAACAGCCGGAATTCTCTCAATAGTATATTTGACATTATGAATAAACTTCCCAGCTTAAAATTAAAAGATTTGGATAGTCAGACTACTGCAATGATTATTGTGGATATGATAAACGGATTTGTCAGAGAAGGAGCACTTAAAAGTAATCGGGTTGAAAATCTGATATCTGATATTGTTTACCTATCCAAACAATGTGATGCGACTGGAATAAAAAAACTCGCTTTTTCGGATTCTCACCCTGAGGATTCTCCTGAATTTACAGCTTACCCTGTTCATTGTCTGGAGAATACCAATGAAGCAGAAATTGTAGATGAGATTAAGAATGCAGGCGGATATGAATTGATAAGAAAAAATTCTACCAATGGATTTCATGAACCCTTGTTTCAGGAATGGATGAAAAGATATCCTAACGTAAATACTTTTATTATTACCGGGGATTGTACGGATATATGTATACAACAACTTGCCGTAACCCTTAAGACCTGGTTTAATATGAATAACTTAAATTCAAGAATTATTATCCCGGCTAAATTAGTCGATACTTATGATTTAGGAACCCATAATGGAGATTTAATGAACGTAATTGCCTTGTATACTATGATGTGTAACGGTATCGAAATCGTAAAGGAAATCGAATAAAATTTGGATTATTTAAGATTATAGATTATGGATTATAGATTTGCTTGATTTTTGCTTAGGTAGTCGACAACTAAACTTATTAGTTGACAATAATGAATCTGTGTGACAGAATCAAATTAATATTTTATTTTTTTGTGGAGGACAAGGATGAAATCACTGATTATATATGGTTCAAATCATGGATTCACTGAAAAATGCACCGAAATCCTCGGTAGCAAAATACAAGGGGATTATACTTTGTTAAATATTAAGGCAAAAAAGGATGTATGTATTAATGATTATAATACGATTATTATTGGCGGGTCTGTTCATGCAGGCAAGATTCAAAAACAGTTGAAAGAGTTCATGATAGAAAATGAACAAGTATTAAAGAATAAAAGAATTGGATTCTTTCTTTGTTGTGCAGACTATGATAATGTAAATCATTATTATGAGAGTGAATTCCCGCGGAGTTTATTGGAGCATGCTTTTGCAAAAGTGCATTTTGGACATGCATATTACTTGGATAAATTGAATTTTATGCTGAAAGCTGTTATTAAAAAAGTTGCTAAAGTTGATAAGTCGGAAGAAAATATTCGATATGATCAGATGGATATTCTGATAAAGGAAGCCAATTTGCTTTAAATATAATTATGTAAGTTATCAAGAAGTATTTTATAGAGCATTATTATATAGAATTTTTATTGCAATAAATCAGTTTATATGTACTAAGGAGGAATATCATTGTGGAGAAGGATCAGTGGCCAAATTTAACCATGTTAACGGATTTTTATGAATTAACGATGGCTAATGGTTATCTTTTGAATCAATTGGAGGATAAGAAAGCATGCTTTGATATGTTTTTTAGACAAGTTCCTGATAATGGTGGATTTGCCATAATGGCTGGAGTTGAACAATTGATTACATATTTACAAAATTTAAAATTTGAGGAAAAAGATTTAATTTTCCTCAAAAATAAAAACATTTTTAGTGAAAGGTTTATTGACTATCTTAGAAACTTTAAGTTCACATGCGATGTATGGGCAATTCCCGAAGGGACACCTATTTTTCCAAATGAACCCATAATATCAGTAAGGGGTCCTGCTATAGAAGCTCAATTTATTGAAACAATGGTATTATTGACTATTAATCATCAGAGTCTTATTGCTACAAAGGCAAATCGTATTGTCAGGGCTGCTCAGGGAAGACGAGTTATGGAATTCGGATCACGCCGCGCACAGGGATATGATGGTGCTATTTTTGGTGCAAGAGCTGCATATATTGGCGGATGTATTGCTTCGGCCTGTACCATAGCAGACAGAGATTATCAAATACCTGCTACAGGGACTATGGCACATAGCTGGATTCAGATGTTTTCAACTGAACTGGAGGCTTTTAAGGCATATGCTAAGGTATATCCCGAAAATTGCACATTGCTTGTGGATACTTATAATGTTTTGAAGTCAGGTATACCTAATGCAATAAAAACATTTAACGAAGTTATAGTGCCTATGGGATTCCGACCAAAAGGTATACGTATAGATAGTGGGGACATTGCTTATCTTTCCAAAGAAGCAAGGAAAATGCTGGATGATGAAGGTTTTGAAGATTGTAAAATAGTAGCATCCAATTCATTAGATGAATATATTATCAGAGATATTCTTCTTCAGGGAGCGGAAGTTGATATTTTTGGAGTGGGAGAACGGCTGATTACTTCTAAATCAGAGCCTGTTTTCGGAGGAGTCTATAAGCTTGTTTCAATAGAAGAAGATGGAACTGAGATTCCTAAAATCAAGCTGAGTGAAAATGTAGATAAAATTACAAATCCAGGGTTCAAGCAGCTTTGGCGTATCTTTGACAATAAAAGCGGAAAGGCAATGGCTGATGTCATTACTTTAGCTGACGAAACCATTGATGATACAAAGTGTTATGAAATTTTTGATCCTGAGCATACATGGAAAAGGAAAAAAATAACTGATTTTCGTGCTCAAAAACTATTACAACCAATTTTCAAAGAAGGTGCTTGTGTTTATAAAAGTCCAGATTTGCAAAGTATTCGAAGTTATTGTGAAAAACAGATTGATACATTATGGGACGAGGTGAAAAGATTTGAAAACCCGCATATATACTATGTGGATTTATCAAAATCATTGTGGAGCATAAAAGAAAGATTATTATCTGAACATTTTCAAAATAATTACTTTAAAATACAAAAAATAGGATACTGTGAGCGAAATGGATATTCGAAAGATTGTCTCAATTCAACAAAAAAATGAAGATATTATAAAAAAACGTTTTCTCATATTAAAAGAATTTCTGGTTAGATCCAATAGCATAAAGAGCAAGGATATTAAAAAGATGTCTGAAAAGGATCTTTTATTGCTTTTTGGATTGTATGACCGGATTTTTTTCAGCAATTGGTTCAGCGACTGCTTTAAAGGGAAAATCCTGTTTTCACTTTCCAAAAGAATGACTCGAAGTGCCGGTTTGACACTATTACCGAAAAAATCAATTAATTGCAGCCAGGATAAGCTTATACTGGAAATCAGGATAGGTGTTAATTTCTTTTTTAACTTCAATGAACTAAAAGGAAGCAAACTGGTGAGCGGAATTGAGGCCCATAATGCGGTGGAAGCATTATTATTAGTTTTTGAACATGAACTCTGTCATGTGCTGGAATTTATCTTGTATAAAAAATCAAGCTGCAAGGGGAAAAAATTTAAAACCATGGCATTCAATGTATTTGGTCATACGGACAGCTATCATCGACTTCCTTCTCAAAAACAGATTGCTTATCACAATATGGGATTAAAAATGGGGGATACGGTGGGTTTTACTTTTGAAGGAAGGAAGCTGAAAGGAATCCTATATAACATCAATAAAAGAGCTACGATTATGGTGGCGGATAAAAAAGGCATATATTCCGACAAGCGAGGGACCCGCTATTCCAAGTATTACGTTCCTCTTGAATATTTAAATCGTGAAAACAAAGAGGATGCATTTATTATAAATATTAAAGAATAATGATATAAATCATATAGAGGTAGAGATTGTAGGCTTTTTTAACAATCTTAGAGATTTTGCTTTGCAAAATCTCTTTTCTTTTTTTATAAAAGAAATAATAGAGGCAGATATGTAGAGTATTAGAGTACTGTTAGAGTTTTGTTAAGAGTTTCGCAAACCTATTGTATTGGATGATTTAACCATGTATATTCATATCGTTGAATAATAAATAAAGGAGTTGACTTATATTGTCTCATCAAAATGATTGCAATAATGAAACGATGTATGAAAACATACCTGAGTTAAAACAGGATACAAATATAATTGGTAGAATATCAGTTTTTTTTATCGAAAGATATAGAATTGTTTTTTTACTGGTTATAGCGGTACTAATATGGGGTGTGTTCTCATTTACTTCTTTAAAAAGAGAGCTTCAGCCGGAAATAACGCTTCCATATGGGTTTGTGACTATCTCATATACAGGGGCTGCGCCTGAAGAAATAGAAAATCTGATAACTGATAAGTTGGAAAAAAAGTTAAATGATATAGAGCGTATTAAAAGATTAAATTCATATTCTTCTTATGGTGTATCAAATATATGGATCGAATTTGAGCAGGATGTAGATATGATTAAGAAGATGGATGAAATCAGGGAGGCTGTTGCGGATACCAGACCATCTTTACCAAAAGAAATTGGAGAACCGGTTATCATGAAGCTGGAAACAAACAATGCACCTATCATGATAATTAATGTGTCCGGCAACTATAGCGATATAAGATTAACTGATTTTGCCGAAGATATTAAAAGCGATGTTGAAAAAATAGACGGAATACTTGAAGTAGATGTTATTGGAGGATTAAAGAGAGAGATACGTGTCATTGTAGACCCTCAGAAATTATCTCAGTATAGTATTACTACAAATCAGATAAAAACTGCTATAGATAATTCCAATGTAAATTTTCCCGGAGGAGATATAGAAATAGATAATACAAATTATAATATTAGAACCGTAGGTGAATTTTCGGATGCACGAGAACTGGAGAATACCGTAATTTCATATATTAATAACAGACCTCTGCTACTCAGGGACATTGCTGTTATTGAAGATGGTTATAAAGACAAAGACACATATTCCAGAACCAGCTACTTTTTGGATTCGGATAAGTCTAAAATGGAAAGCTCAGTTGCACTTTCAATCAAAAAGAAAAAAGATGCAGATGTTATTAAAGTGAGCAATAAAATACATAGCTTATTGAAAGAAAGAGAAGGTATTTTATATCCGGATGATTTGCAGGTGGCAATTAGCGGTGATACGGCAGAATATGTTGAAGATGAACTGATAGCAGTAGTTAATAATGCAAAATCGGGATTGCTTCTTGTTATGATCGTACTATTCTTGTTTATTGGATTTCGAGAGGCATTGATTGTAAGTTTTATAATTCCCATTGCTATATTTGCCTCTTTTGGTCTGATGAAAAATAATGGTATGACTTTTAATACCATTACATTGTTTTCATTGGTTCTTGCAGTAGGTATGTTGGTTGACAATGCCATCGTAATAATGGAAAACGTTGTTCGGTTGAAGGAGAAAGGATTATCTTCCAAACTTGCATCTCAAGTTGGAACAAATCAAATAGCACCGGCTATCACGGCATCTACTTTAACTACTCTTGCAGCCTTTTATCCGATGCTTTTAACAGACGGGATTATGGGCGCATTTATAAAAGATATTCCTGTAACTGTAATGTTTGCGCTTACGGCTTCTTTAGCAGCAGCCATAATTATAACACCTTCTTTGTGTTCCTTTGGTTTAAGGCGCTATGGTCAAAATAAAGAAATAGACAGCCGTAAAGAGAAAAAGAAAAAGATTTTTTCTATTATATTTGTCGCGTTATTATCATTATATGCATTTATGGACAATGAAACAGGGATAGGTTTTCTCTCCATCTTTTTTGCCGTTATTTTTTCAGCAGGCATGTTTATAAAGCAGTTCAAAATTGTTAAAAAAAGAAAAGAGCAAAATAAACATCCGTTAATAGAGCATTATGGTGATTTTCTTGAGAACATTATAAAAAGTAAAAGAAGAATGATTTGGGTAGCGGTTGGTGTGATGTCGGCTTTTATACTCAGTATTTCTCTGATTCCTATAGGGCTTTTAAAAGTTGAAATGTTTGGCAGTACCGATTATGACAGATTATATGTAGACATTCATATGCCTGCGGGAACAAGTATAGAGACAACTTCAGGAATATCGGAAAGAGTTGAGGAGAAGCTGTTGACTTATCCTGAAATAAAGAGTTTTACAGCCAATATTGGGACTGCAGGTGCCGACAGCTATAATGAATTTGATACAGGTAGCGGTTCCAACCCTACTTACGGAAGAATAATCATTGATTTAGTAGATTTGAAAAAAAGAAGCAGGAGCAGTATGGATTTGGCAAAAATTATCAGAGAAGATATAAAAACCATACCTGGAGCAGATATAAGAGTTATTGAACTTGAAGACGGTCCTCCAACCAGTGATCCCATAACTATTAAAATCAGAGGAAGCAATTTAGATTCCCTGAAAAGTACTTCTGAGAGGTTTAAAGAAATCCTGGGAAAGGTTGAAGGTGTGCGAGACATTTCTTCTTCTTTAAAAGATACTTCGCCGGAATTGCAAGTCCGTATAAACAAACAAAAGGCAGCTTATTACGGGTTAAATGATTTTATGATTGCTTCCGCGGTAAGAGATGCGGTGTATGGTGTTGAAACTTCAAAATTTAGAGACAATCAGGAAGATATAGATATTGTGATTAAAACTTCAGATAAAAAACTTAGGACAAAGAAAGATCTTGAAAATTTATTCTTCTATTCCATGTCAGGACATCAAATACCCTTTAATACAGTTGCAGAAATCGTTGAGTCGAAAAGTATCGCAACCATCGAACATGAAAACCTAAAGAGGCAGATTACTGTCTATGCCAATGTAGATGATGGGGTTATTCCCATAGAAGCATTAAATAGTTTTCAATCAAAAATTATAAACCACCCTCTACCTGAGGATGTTGAAATTTTTTATGGAGGAGAATTTGAGGATTTGAGTGAAACATTTAAAGACATGTTTATGAATATGTTGATTGCAGTTATTCTTGTGTTTACTATTTTAGCGGTGCAATTCAACTCTTTAAGTCAGCCATTGATTATTCTATTTACTGTTCCCATGGCATTGATCGGTGTTATGCCGGGTTTGGTGCTGACAGGTAATACATTTGGACTTGTGTCATTTATTGGAGTCATTGCATTAGTAGGTATTGCCGTTAATGATGCAATTGTATTTATTGATTACATTAATTATCTTAGGAAAAATGGTTATGAACTTTTGGATGCGGTAAAAGAAACAGGAAAAACCAGATTTATACCTGTTTTTGCGACAAGTATCACTACAATGGGAGGGATATTGCCCATTACTTTAAAAAATGAGTTCTTTGCACCTATGGGGTATTCTCTCATATTTGGTCTGATTATGGCTACGGTTTTGACAT
>CAZKKX010000101.1:0-8945 GCA_964553505.1 uncultured Eubacteriales bacterium
TATACGGACGAGGAGGGATATATAATGAATACAAATATTATGAAAGAGTTTTCTTTTATACTTCCAACAAGAATCGATTATGGAGTTGGCCAGATTAAAAAACTAATTGGTGAATTGAAAGAATTGAATGTAAAAAAGCCTTTGATTATAACGGATAAAGGAATAGTAAATTCGGGGTTAATTAAAAAGATGACTTCAATATTAGAGGAAAATTATTATGAATATATTATATTTGATGAAGTTGAGGCAAATCCAAAGGATTATAATGTTGAAAAGGCTGCTGAAATAGCGTTAAAGAGCAATACGGATGGTGTGATAGCTTTCGGAGGAGGAAGTCCTATAGATGCCGCCAAAAATGCCCTGGCTGTTATAAGCTATGGCGGTAAAGCTCTGGATTACATGGGCAGAGATAAAGTAAAAGGGCAGGTTCAGCCTTTTATCACTATTCCTACAACTTCCGGAACCGGTAGTGAGGTTACTTTTTCATCCGTTATTACTGACTCCTCAAAAAACTTTAAACGAACCATGAAAAGCTTGTATATTGCTCCCAAAGTAGCGCTTTTAGATCCGGAGCTGACTATTTCACTTCCTCCGGAAATAACAGCTTCTACAGGTGTAGATGCTCTTACACATGCAATTGAAGCTTATTCGGCCAAAGTATCGGAACCTATAGCGGATGCGTGTGCATTATATGCCATAGAACTCATATCTGGAAATATCCGAGAAGCTTTCAGTAACGGTTCAAATATACACGCCAGGGCTGCTATGCTGATGGGAAGCACACTTGCAGGAATTGCATTCAGTCATTCGGATGTAGCATCTGTTCACTGTATGGCTGAAGCCTTGGGAGGTATATATGATGCTCCTCATGGTGTTTGCAACTCTATTCTTTTACCCCATGTCATGGCATTCAGCCTTCGGGATGCCACAGACCGATATGCGAGAATAGCAAGAGCGATGGGTTCAAAAGAGATATGTGACAGCAAGGCTGCTGAAGAAGCAGTTGATAGAGTTAGGCAGATTGTATCCGATTTAAGGCTTCCTAAGCTTGCACATTTAGGCGTGAAAGAAGAGGACCTTGAGAGGTTGGCGGAAATGTCGGTTGAAAATCTTTCTACCGACAGCAACCCCTGTTTTATGGGGAAAAAGGAATACTTGGAAGTTTTTAAAAAGGCACTATAAGAGAGAGTATACTCTTATTCTTGTTATTTTTAATTATACCAATTGTAATTAAATAAAGATTGTGGAAATAAATAAGGAGCCAGGAAACTAATTCTTATATCTTATACTTCTTTTGGTTATATTCAGGGGTTAAAACAAATATATATAATGCATAGGAGTGAGATGTATGAGGTTAAGCAGTTTGGGAGAAAAAGAAATTGTAAATTTGAGTGATGGAGGCAGGTTTGGTCTATTAGCAGACTCGGAATTATTGGTTGACGAAAAATATGGGAAAATCAAAGCTATTTTATTACCGGATTATAGATATCAGAAAAGTATTTTTTCTGGAAAAAATTTTATGCAGGTTCCATGGTCTTCAATTAAAAAAATTGGAAGTGACATTATAATTTTTGAAAGCACTGAAGAAATTGAATAATTGGATTATTACATGTAATTAAGTTAAATATTATTTGGATTTACTTTATTATCTGAATTTTTATATAAAAAAAAATAACTTTTTTTTGTATAAAAACCTCCATTTTGTTTAAAGCTAACATCAGAATAATCAAGGAGGAAATAAATAATGCAAAACCAACAATTGCAACAAGCTTTACAATCTGTACAACAAGCACAGCAAAGTGTACAGCAAGCTCAAAACAACAATAACCCTCAACAAATACAAAATGCGCAACAACAAATGCAGCAGGCTCAACAACAATTACAACAATTTGGTCAGCAAGCTAATCAGCAACAACAACAACAAATTCAACAAGCAAAACAATCATTACAACAAGCTCAACAATCATTACAACAAGCTTCCCAGCAGCAACAAGGGCAACAAGCCGCTCAACAGCAGTTTGGACAACAAGGCAATCAACAACAGCAGCAACAGATGCAACAAGCTCAACAATCATTGCAGCAAGCTCAACAACAATTACAACAGGTACAACAGCAGTCTAATAAATTCCAGTAGAAGAAAATGGACCCTTGTTACAACATAAGGGTCCATTTAAATAAATTAATTTTATCTATTTGATCTTATTGAGGTATATTAGGTAGCGTAGTTGTTTCACCTCTATGGTTTCTGAGAATATACTCCTCCTCATTTTTTTCCTGTATATAATAATCAGGCATTAAAGGGATCTTGCCAATATTGGTAGCAATAACATACATGGGTTGAGCCAGACCGGAAGTATGTCCTCTGATGGTGTCTCGAATCAATTCTGCACCTTTTTCGATTGGAGTGCGGAAATGATCTATTCCAGGAGCCGGCTCTAAATAAAAGACATAATAAGGTCGTATTCTTATATTTAATAGAGTTTGATGCAGTTCCTGAAATGATTTATTATCATCATTGATGCCTTTCATCAAAACGGCTTGGTTTCCTACATTAACACCACTTGTAAGCAAATCCCAAACAGCCCGTGCTGTTAGTTCTGTAATTTCTTTAGCGTGATTGCACTGGGTGTTGAGCCAAATAGGCACCTTATGGTAACCTCCCAGTACTCTTTTTAAACCGACAGTCACTCTTTGGGGCAATACAATGGGTAACCGACTGCCAAATCTTATCATTTCTATATGAGAAATTTCACGTAGCTTGCGTATTATATATTCAATTTTTTCATCTGACAAAAGTAAAGGGTCACCGCCTGTAACCAGTACTTCACGAATCTCTTTATGTTCTTTTATCCAGTCTAATCCTTCATCCACATTTAAATGAAGATCCAGTGTTTCATCAACAACAAGTTCTTTTCGAAAACAGTGACGACAATAAATACCACATTTATTAACAACAGTAAGAGCAATTCTGTCACGGTACTGCCGAGCTATAGTATCTGGTCGTTTTTCTTCTTCTGAACGATTTTCTTTAAAAATAAGGTAATTTTCTATACCATACCTATTTTCTTTTTCAAACTTAGAAGGCACTACTTGTTTTCTTATGGGATCATTTGGGTCGTCTCGATCCATTAAAGAAGCAAAATATGGTGTTGTTCCCCATTTGGCTGTTGAATTTTCTATTGCATCTTTTTCTTCATCAGTAACATTTATATAGTTTTCTAAATCTTTTAAAGTATCAACTTGATTCTTCATTTGTTCTTGCCATTCTTCAATTACTAAATCTTTTCTTTCAAATTTAATGTCAGTTTGTTTGCTTTTATCGTTATTAATACTAATTGGTTCTCCTTCAATCTCCAGACCATTTAAAGGATATTGTGATTGATCTTTCATATATAAAACCCTCCTTTCGGTTAAATTTCTTTAAGTTTAGTATGCTTAGAATAATAGAACAATTTACCCATCATTTAAAGGAGAATAAGGAAATTATTATCTTCTGATATTTATGGAAATTTTGATTTTAAAATACAAAAATAGAATCACTAATGATTATTGATGTAGTTGGTGTATAATGAAATAAGCAGCAGCAATTATAAAAGATACAGAAAAGTTCATACTAAAGAGGTGAAAATACATGAAGATTATTGATCAGGGATATTATTTTACTACTGTAAACCGTAAAAACGAAGAAGAACTTATTTCCAAAACATTTTTTGTAAAGACTGATTTCGAAGCGGTTGCAAGTCTGATTGCAGATATTAAAAATTTTAATATAAGAGAAGCTAAGTGGGAAATTAATAGGTCAAAGGACAATAATAGACTGGGAAAAGGCTCTTTGCCTGAGTTGATTGGTAAAGATGCATACTTTAACAGTGGAGGAAGTGTTCGGAAAATTGTTGGGACAGGTGATGATGAAACTCTTAGAAGTTTGTATTTAGAATGTATTCGGGGTTTTATTCAGGCAGAAACTTATATATTTAAAGAGAGGGGCTATAAAAACAAGCAAGAATATTACAATTTTTGGAAAACAGAGCAGCTTAATTCATGCAGGTATTTCAGCCATTTAGACCGAGAATTATACACATGGTTTGAATATGTTGGTGATTATATAAGGGAAAACAACCTGTTTAACAGGAACAAGCAATATAGCATTACAGAAGATAAGGCCGGTACGATTTATGTTACAGGTAGCTTGATTGACAGTTATCATGAAATGAATGCCGAATTCTCTTTTTCAAAGGAAAATAAAATCATAGAAAAATGTTTCATTCAAATGCCAAGAGTCCCTGGACCTGTCTGTTCGGAAATATCAGAAAGTGCAAAGAACCTAATAGGGATTCGCTTGGATTCTGTTGTTAAAAAAAATATTACAGAAATTTTAGGAGGTTCCGAAGGGTGTTTTCATTTAGTTAACATTGTATACGATATGATTAGAGCAACCCAAATAATTATGTCATAAAAGACTTTTGTCATAATCATTTTAATATCTGAGCAAAATAAAAAATAATAAGAATGTTCTATCTTTATTTTGGTTAAAATATGACCAAACGTTTATTGATGGAGGGAAAAAATGATAAACAAAGATAGAATACAAAGTAATATGACAAATACAAAACAAAATGATGATGATCAAAACAAGGAAATGGCTCCAAAGGATAATGTAAATAGTTTTGGAATGCCATTAAGCCCATTCAGTTTTGATACAGATATACAATACATTTCAATTATTGGGCACATCGAAGGACATAATTTGCTTCCTTCACAGAATAAGACAACAAAGTATGAACATATTATTCCGCAGCTTATTGCAGTTGAAGAAAATCCTAAAATCAAAGGCTTACTTACAATCCTCAATACCGTCGGAGGGGATGTGGAAGCCGGGTTGGCTATTTCTGAGCTGATTTCAACAATTTCTAAACCTACTGTTTCAATTGTATTGGGAGGCGGACACAGCATTGGCGTGCCTCTTGCGACTTCCAGTGATTATTCATTTATTGCTGAAACTGCAACTATGACACTTCATCCAATTCGTTATAACGGGCTTGTGATTGGTGCAGAACAGACTTATAAATATTTTCGGAAAATGCAAGATAGAATAATTAACTTTATCGTAAGAACTACAGAACTTGACAAGAAAATTGTTGTGGATTTAATGAATGAAACAGATGAAATTGCCAATGATGTAGGGACAATTCTTATAGGAAAGGAAGCTGTAGATATTGGCTTGATTAATGAAATAGGCGGTCTTACACAGGCGCTTGCTAAATTGAGAAGTTTAATAAATGAGTGGGAAGAAACCAAAAATGAATAAGGTCAATGTATAATTATATATTTATCTGAAAGCTAAAACATTGTTTTAGCTTTTTTCGTATAAGGCTATTTTTAGTTGTTTGTGATAGAATATAATTCACCACTGTGTTATAATCTATAATGATTAATTTGTGAGGGGGAATTATTTTGACTTTTTTAAAGGCCATTGTTTTAGGCATTGTTCAGGGGCTAACGGAATTTCTCCCTGTGAGCAGCTCAGGTCATTTAGCAATTATACAAAATTTAATGAATATCGAGGAAGAAAACATTCTTTTTTTTGCTGCAATGCTTCATTTAGGGACGCTGATTTCCATTCTATTAGTTTATTATAAAGATGTTTTTTTTCTTATAAGAGAATTTCTTTTGATGATATACGAACTGATAACAGGAAAAGGGCTGGATTTAAAGAAGAGCCATTATCGAAAGCTCGGGCTTCTTATCATTACTGCGTGTATTCCTACCGGTATAATAGGGGTTACTTTTTCTGATTTTTTTGAATCTCTGTTTCATTCCGTTTTTTCCATAGGCATTGGATTGTTGATTACAGGCACTTTATTATGGTTTTCGGAAAGGATTGGCAAAGCAACAAAGAATATCACAACTACTGGATACGGCGATGCCTTTATTATCGGCTTTTTTCAGGCTATTGCCATAGCTCCGGGTATTTCAAGATCTGGAGCAACTATCGTAGGGAGCCTTTTTAGAGGATTGAACAGAAAAATGACAGTAAAATTTTCTTTTTTGATTTCTATACCCGCAGTTTTTGGGGCAAGTGCAGTTGAGCTTATGAATGCATTGGGAAAGGGCATGGATGGAAGTTCTATGGGAATGGTGTTATGTGGAATTGTTGCAGCCACCATTTCGGGCTATGCAGCTATCAGAATCTTGATTCGATTGATAACCAACAGGAAATTGATTTATTTTTCTATATATACATGGGTATTAGGAACCGGGATTATTATATATTCCATTATTTAAGGGGTGTCTTTTAAAATGGCTGTTAAATCAAAAAAGAAGAAAGAAACGACAAATAAGCTTAAAGCTTCTGAGAAAAGAGCTAATGGAAAAAAGAAAGCAGCAAACGAAAAAAAGAATAAGAATCAGAGTAAATTGATGAATGAGATAGCCGCTCTTTTGGTTATAGCTTTGGGGATTTTTATTTTTATTTCGCTTCAGACAAAAGCGGCCGGAAGCGTAGGTGAGTTTTTTGAAGAATGGTTGAAGGGATGTTTTTCAAGATCGGCTTTTATTCTTCCATATTGTCTGATTATTTACGGAGCATTATTACTTATTGGCAAAGTCGGTTTTTTAGGTAAAAGGTCTGCTGCATTCCTTATGATTTTTTTAGTTGGCTTGATTATGTTAAACTCTATCCGTTTTTATGATGATGGTACTTTTTATGCTTTTAGCATGGATTCAATTAGTAATATGTATCAGGAAGGAATATTATCGACAGGCGGCGGAGTTTTCGGAGGGATTTTAAGTATTACATTTATTAAATGGTTTGGTGTTCCAGGGGCATATATTATATCTGTAACGCTTATTATTGTAAGCCTGATTCTGTTGACCAATACCCCTTTAAGCACAATTATTATAAATCTTAAGGTTAATAATAAGAGTGACAATAGAGAAGAAACAGTAAAAATTAACGATATTCAAAACGACGAATCAGATTATGAAGGGCCTGCAAAAGGAAAAAAATATAATGAAAAGCAAATTAAAATTCTTGATTATATGAAGGATGAAGGTCTCTTTGATAAAAAGAATATAAATATAAAAACATCAGAGGATGAACGCTTAGAAATGCAGGATAATCAACCTGCTGATGAAAAGAAAAAGGTATCAGAAGAAAAGACAAAGGACGATATAGAGGAAATCAAGATTAATGTAGGTCCGGATACGGGAGTTAATTATAAACTTCCTGCTATTGACCTTTTAAATAAAAAACGTGTCGGTAAAAACAACCGTGACAGAGATAATCTTGTAGCAAAAGCATCTACTTTGGAAAAAACGCTTAAAAATTTCGATGTAAGTGCTAAGGTAGTGGAGGTTAGCAAGGGTCCTACCGTTACCAGGTATGAAATACAACCCAGCCCGGGGGTTAAGGTCAGTAAGATTGTAAGACTGGCAGATGACATCGCTTTAAATCTGGAGGCAGCCAGCATAAGAATAGAAGCGCCTATTCCCGGAAAAGCAGCTGTTGGAATCGAAATACAAAATGATTCCACATCACCTGTAACCATCAGAGAAGTTCTTGAATCTACCGAATTCAAAAACAATAAATCAAAAATATCTTTTGCTGTCGGTAAAGATATTTCCGGAAACCCTGTTGTAACAGATTTGGGGAAAATGCCGCATTTGCTTATTGCAGGTGCAACCGGAGCAGGTAAGAGTGTATGTATCAATAGTATCATCGTTAGTATTTTATACAAAGCGAGACCGGAAGAGGTCAAAATGGTTTTAATTGATCCCAAGGTCGTGGAGTTAAATGTGTTTAATGAAATTCCGCATTTGCTTATTCCGGTAGTAACGGACCCAAGTAAAGCAGCGGCTGCTTTAAACTGGGCTGTCCAAGAAATGACAAACAGATATAAAGTTTTTGCAGAAGAAAGCGTAAGAGATATTGAGGCATATAACAAAAAGATGGAAAAGGAAGATAAAGACCAAATGCCTCAGATTGTTGTTATCATAGATGAGCTTGCAGATTTGATGATGGCTGCACCTTCTCAGGTTGAAGAATCCATATGCCGATTGGCACAGATGGCAAGAGCGGCAGGCATGCATTTGATTGTTGCAACTCAAAGACCTTCTGTAGATGTTATAACAGGTGTAATAAAAGCCAATATTCCATCCAGAATTGCTTTTTCAGTTTCCTCTATGGCGGATTCAAGAACGATATTGGATATGGGCGGTGCCGAGAAGCTATTAGGAAGAGGAGATATGTTGTTTTATCCTTCTGGTATGTCCAAGCCGGTAAGAATTCAAGGATCATTAATTTCTGATACTGAAGTGGAAAGAGTCATACGATTTATAAAAGGACAAGTTCAATCCAGTAATTATTCAGAAGAAATAATAGATACCATTGAATCAGGGAAAGTAAATATGTCTTCATCAGATACAGATGAATTATTAAAAGATGCCATTGAGTTAGTAGTATCTGCGGAGCAGGCTTCTGTTTCAATGCTGCAGAGGCGTTTCAGGATTGGATATAACAGGGCTGCCCGTCTCATTGATGATATGGAGGAGAGGGGTATTGTAGGGCATTTTGATGGAAGCAGACCCCGCCGTGTTCTTATATCTAAAGAAGATCTTGAAGAGTTATCTAATACATAAGCGTTTAATATCAAGAGGAATTTACTATTAGATTCTTCGAACAGGAGACTAAATATGAGAGTATATATAGAAACATTAGGATGTCCAAAGAATATTGTTGATTCGGAAATGACTTCGGGTTTTTTGGAAAGAGATGGGCATCAAATCGTTTCTTCACCTGAAGGGGCAGAGATTATTCTGATTAATACATGTGGTTTTATTCATGATGCAAAGCAGGAATCCATAGATATGATTCTGGAGATGTCACAATATAAAAAACAGGGTTGCAAAAAATTGATAGTATCAGGCTGTCTTGGTGAGAGGTA
>CAZKKX010000102.1:0-8920 GCA_964553505.1 uncultured Eubacteriales bacterium
CTATCCAATAATTTGTAAATATCATCCCATGAGTTAAACAAATATGGAAATTCAAATACTTTGTATTCTGGAATATTTGCCATTGCTGATATGGTGTGAGTTGGTACAGGAACGCATTGTACAGAGTTTTGTCTTACCAGCTCGCCAAGCTCAGTATCAGAACTTGCAAGGGATTTATTACCATATACTGTTGCATCAATCCTGCCCTCGGATCTCTCTTCAAGAATTTCTGCTAAATATACCAATGCTTCATCGCCGGCATCACCATCATTTTGAATATGGGCAATACTGAACTCATAAATCTGTTCGACATCGCTATCTGCATTGGTTTGGCCTTCTGAGCTATCGCCAGATTTTCCGCAACCTGTGAAGGCTAAGGCCATAACCAATACGAAACTAAGTAAAAAAGCTATCTTTCTTTTGTTTTTCATTTTTCTACCTCCTCATTGTTAACTTTAATACTCTTTAATAATTCAGCAAAAAGTATGCCAAGGCGCAAACATCGATTATACGAATGATATATTTTGTATTAAGAAAGGATATGAGTTGAAGCTTTTTGAGAAATCTTCATATATCAAGACTTATAATGTGCATAGTTGGCAGAAATGTGTGCCACTTTTTTCTATGTGTGCCAAAATGACAATCGACCATTTCATTATTTATTGAAGATGGCATAGCATGTGCTTTATTTTAATAGTAAAAGAAGATCTTTTATATGGCACAATATTTGTAATAAAATGAAGTAATCAATACACAGTATTTGTAAAGGAGGTCATATATATGGCTAAAATCGGTTGGATCGGACTTGGGAATATGGGGGCTCCTATTTGTAAAAGCATGATGAAAGCCGGGCAAGACATAATTGTTTGGAACAGGACAAAAGCTAAAGCACAGCCCATATTAAACGATGGTGCAGAATGGGCAGATTCACCAAAAGAAATAGCAGAAAAATGTGATTTTATTTTTACAATAATTTCTGATGGTCAGGTTCTTCAATCGGTAAACTATGGTGATAACGGTATTGCTTCAGGTCTTTCATCCGGGAAAATAGTAATTGATATGACAACCGTATCTCCTGAGCAATCTTCAAAAGTCAATGAAATCATTGAAATGAAAGGTTGCAAATTTCTAAGAGCACCTGTAACAGGAGATACAGAACTTGCATCAAAAGCACAGCTGGGTATTTTTATTTCAGGAGACATAAAGTCATATGAAAAAACATTGCACTTGTTGCAAAAAATAAGCACCAGTCAGTATTACTTAGGACCCGGAGAAGAGGCAAGAATTATGAAGCTCATTATAAATATGCTCTCTGGAGTTAGCATGCAAGTTTTAGCTGAAGCAATGGTATTAGCTAAAAAATCCGGATTAGACTGGCAAAAAACTATTAAGGCGATTAGTGTTAATCCGGAAGTATCTGCTTTAATCCAATGTAGATTCCAACAGCTTGCAAAGAAACAATACGATTCTGCTTACAGTGTCATAATGATGGAGAATGACTTTGACTTGGCTCTGGCAGCTGCAAAACAGTACGGAGTATCCCTTCCTATTACAGCGATTACAAGACAATTTCTTACAGCTGCACATGCAAAAGGTAAAGGAGAAAAAGATTTTTCATCACTGATTGAACTGGCAGAAGAATTATCCGGGATATAATGGATTATCTGAATTTGCATGGATCAATGGAATATTTGCTGATTTTACGATAAAGGGTTCGCCTTCCAATTCCAAGCAAATCAGCAGACTTCTGCATGTTACCGGATGTTTTTGTTAATGCTTCAATAATGGCGGTATATTCCACATGCTTAATTGAAGAGACTGAACTATCAAAGGGTTTATCTGCGGAATACGGATTATTGAATGAAGCTGCCTGAAATTTATTTTGATTTGCAGCAGTTGAGACATTTGTCCGATTTTGCTTATGGACAATATTATGTGGCAGGTTTTCAGGTTGGATGTTATCAGATCCAGCAAGGTTAACAGCTCTTTCTATAACATTTTCCAATTCTCTAATATTACCCGGCCAGTTATAGGAAGCTAATAAAGAAAAAGCTTCATCAGAAATACCCTTTATATTTTTTCTTAATTTGATATTACAAGACTGAATAAAATATTCACACAAAACTGATAAATCTTCTTTTCGATTTCTCAAGGGCGGGACAAAAATAGAAAAAACGTTTAATCGATAATAAAGATCACTTCTAAAGGAATTTTGCATGATATTATCTTCCAGATTTTTATTTGTAGCGGCCATGATTCTCACATCGATTTGTTTTGGTTTTTTACCTCCTATGCGGACAATTTCTTTGCTCTGAAGGACACGAAGCAAAGATGCTTGTAAGTCTAAAGGCATATCTCCTATTTCATCAAGAAAGATTGTGCCTCCATCTGCCAATTCAAACTTCCCTGGGTGCCCTTCTTTATTTGCACCGGTAAATGCTCCTCCTTCATAGCCAAACAGTTCACTTTCAATTAATCCTTTAGGAAGCGAGCCACAATTAATAGCGATAAAGGGACCCTTTGAACGGTTGCTGGAGCTGTGAATTGCCTGAGCGATCAACTCTTTTCCCGTTCCGCTTTCGCCGAAGATTAAAACATTGGAAGAACTGTTTGCAGCAATAGCGCCCAGTTTCTTAACTTCTTCAATGTCTTGAGATTTACCTATTATTGAATCGAAAGTATATTTAGCATTAAACCCGCCAAATTTATTTACCAGTTTATGAATATGTTGGATTTCGTTAATGACAATAACAGCACCAATTCGGTTTCCGTGATTATTTGGTATGATAGAAACAGAGACGGATAAATCAAGAGGTTGATGATAAAGATTGGTTAAATGAACTTCCTTATCATAGATATTTTTATTAATACTTAAGAAATCAATGGGACAAGCCTGACAATCTATAATATCATAGAGGTTTTTTCCCAATAATTCTTTAACATTTAATTTAAACATTTTTGCGGCATGATTGTTGAATTGAGTAATAATTCCAATATTATCAATCATGATGATTCCTGACGAAATTGATTGAATGGTACCAGTTAGTTGATTATTTATGATAGAAATATCCTCATAAGCTTTTCTCATTTTCATTTCTTTTTCAATGGCATCTACAGCTGCAACTACCATTCCCAGTGTATGATGGTGAATTTTTTCCCTTGGCCCTGTAATATCCATACATCCGATAATATAGCCTTTCTGATCATGAATAGGAGCTCCTGAACAGGTAAATGGATGATGAGGTTTGACATAATGCTCTTCGCCCCATACTTGCAAAGGTGCGTTGATAACCAAAGGAGTTCCGATTGCGTTGGTGCCGGCATACTCTTCACTTCTATTGGATCCCAGGACTAAATTACTGGTTCGGGTCCTTTCTTTAATAAATTCGTCATCGCCAATCATTTCTAAAATATATCCTTCTTCATCTGTTAGAATTACGACAAAATTAGACCCTTTGACAAAGGAGTATAAATTATGCATGTAAGAATGAGCGACTTCAATCAAGGACTGTTTCTGAATAATTTTTTGTTGAAATTCTTTAGAAGAGAGAACTTTAGACTTTACTTCAAGAGGGTTCACTTTGTATTGTTTTGATCGTTGCCAAGATTCATAAATTACTTTCCGCATTGAATTTTCGGCATTTTCATCTAATGGTGTGCCACGTTGCACAAAAGTGTGCCATAATTGCACAATGTTATTTTGATAGTGCTTGGAATAAATAGACATTCTATCATTCTTCCTCCTTTATAGGATGAAATAAATCAGTACTCCCTTAACTAATTATATATATAAGTGTCAATATTTGTCGAGCACTTGTATCTATTATTTGTTAACATTTTATAAATTTATAAAAATCATTAGAATTTATCATTTTGTTGATATGGCATACATTTTGCAAACTATGAGTTTTAGAAATATAGCTAAAGTTCAAATACAAGCAATAATTGTGCCTGTATTAAGAAAGGAAATGTTTGTATGGAGCATTGGTTTATCTGATAAACATAAATAAAATAGGCTTAATTCTAATAATCAACACTTAATATGTAGCATATAGCATTGGGTCTGAAGAAATTTAATTTGATAGGAGGATATACAATATGAACGTAAAGGATTACCCTAAAAATCAATTACTTGAATTTTATGAAACAATGTATGAAATGAGGCGTTTTGAAGAAGAAGTTTTTGAATTCTATAAACAAGGTCTGATGCCTGGGCTGGCGCATCTGTATTTGGGTGAGGAAGCTATTGCAACAGGTGTATGTGCGGCCTTAGAAAAAGATGATTATATTGGAAGCACCCATAGAGGGCATGGGCATTTAGTTGCAAGAGGAGCGGATATTAAAAGAATGATGGCGGAGATATTAGGAAAAAAAGACGGATACTCCAAAGGCAAAGGTGGATCTATGCACATAATGGCACTTGATAAAGGCATATTAGGCGCAAATGGCATCGTGGGAGCAGAGATACCCATTGCTACAGGTGCTGCTTATTCAATTAAGTGCAGAGGAACAAATCAGGTTGCCATTTCTTTTTTCGGTGAGGCTGCATCAAACCAGGGGACTTTTCACGAAAGCCTCAATATGGCATCAGCATGGAAATTACCTATTGTTTATATCATAGAAAACAATCTTTATGGAATATCTGTTGATATAAGAGATGTTACCAATGTTGTTGATATTGCAGACAGAGCAAGTGCATACGGAATACCGGGTGTTGTGGCAAACGGTATGGATGTGACCGAAGTGTATGAAAAAGCAAAGGAAGCGATAGAGCGGGCAAGAAAAGGAGAAGGTCCAACATTGATAGAATGTAAAACCTATAGATGGCAGGGGCATCATGTAGGGGATCCGGCAACTTACCGGGCAAGAAAAGACCCGGACGAAAAAGCTAAATGGATGGAGAAATGTCCGGTGAAATGTTTAAAAGAGGCTGCCGTATCAGAGAAAGTCCTTTCAAAAAAGCAATTTACTCAAATAGAATCAAAAATTGAAGAGGAGATCCGTGAAGCAGTAAAATTTGCTAAGGATAATCCATATCCTAATGTACAAGAATCCTATACAGATGTATTTGAATAAACCATAAAAACAATAGCTTAAAAATAACAAAAAGGGAGGAAAATGATGTGAAAACGTTAACATATGCTCAAGCTGTATGCGAAGCACTGGATGAAGAAATGCAAAGAGATGAAAAAGTTGTACTTTTAGGAGAGGATGTTGCTTTCTTGGGAGGCAATTTTAAAACATCAGTAGGTCTATTTGAGAAATATGGAGATTTAAGAGTGAAGGACACACCTATATCCGAACCTGGTTTTACAGGACTGGCAATTGGTATGGCACTTACAGGCATGAAACCTGTGGTTGAACTGATGTTTTCGGATTTTTTGCTGGTTGCAGCAGATCAAGTAATCAATCAGGCTGCAAAGATTCGATATATGTCAGGCGGGCAAGCCAATGTTCCTATGGTGATTCGTACACCTATAGGTGCAGGACGGTCATCGGCGGCTCAACATTCTCAGAGTATGCAAGCTATGGTTTCTCATTTCCCGGGTCTCAAAGTAGTTGTGCCTTCCAATGCAGCAGAAGTAAAAGGTCTGTTAAAAACAGCTATACGAAATAACGATCCGGTTATATTCTTTGAGCACAAAATGGAATATAATAAAAAATTTGAAATCCCTGAAACGGTTGAACCAATACCTTTCGGAAAGGCAAGAATAGCCAGGGAAGGACAAGACATTACAATTGTCGCCACATCTTCACTGGTTATGAAGTCGGAGGAAGCCGCAGATAAACTGGAAAAGGAAGGTATATCTGTCGAAGTTATTGATTTAAGAACCATTGTACCTTTTGATAAAGAAACAGTCATTAATTCTGTCAAAAAGACTGGAAAACTTGTTGTAGCAGATGAAAGCTATGAGCGGTGTGGTGTTGCAGCAGAAATTGCAATGGAAGTCTTTGATGAAGTATTCTACTATTTAGACGCACCGGTCGGAAGGGTTTCGACACCTAATGTACCGTTGCCATTCAGCCCTGCTTTGGAATTTCCCATCATACCTTCTGTTGATAAGATTTATGATAAAGTCAGAGAATTAGTTCAAAAACCATAAAAAAGAGAAGGAGGCGGAAAAATGGCTGAATTAGTGATTATGCCAAAGCTTGGTTTTAATATGAGTTCAGGAAAACTGGTCAAATGGTATAAGTCGGAAGGCGAAAAAATTAATAAGGGAGAACCGTTTTTCTCAGTGGAAACAGATAAAACAAATATAGATATTGAATCAACAAGTGACAATTTCGTAAGAAAGCTCCTTATCTCCGAGGGAGAGACTGTAAAAGTAACGTTGCCTATTGCCATTTTGGGGAGTAAAGAAGAAAGTATAGATGATTTGATTTCTGAAGGAATGTCAAAGTTAGATAAAAAAGAAAAGGATAAAGGAGAAGTATCCGGTGAACAAAAAGTGGATCATTCTGATAATCAAATGATTGCATCAGCATCAGATACTGATAAATCATTAAAAATTTCTCCTCGGGCAAGAAAGACAGTAAAAGAAAAAAATATAGATATTAAGCAGCTTGATATAAAGGGAACAGGGTATCAAGGAGGTATTTGCGAAAAAGACATTCTAAAAGCAGCGGAGATACAAGCTTTACAAAAAGTTAAAATATCACCTCTTGCAGACAGAATCGCTGCGGCAGAAGGAATAGATGTTTCAACTGTTACAGGAACAGGTGCAGGAAATAAAATAATGAAAAGAGATGTTGAAGCATCTAAAAAGTATGCTGATGAAGTATCAAATCAAAATGAATTTAAAGGGGAAGTCCAGCATTCAAATGATGGAAAAGAAATATTAGAAATCACACCATATGAGGGTGTTAGGCAAGTAATAGGAAACAGAATGGTCCAAAGCAAATTCACTGCACCCCATGTATATTTCACAAAAGCGGTGGACTTAACTGAAATACTAAAATTAAGAAAACAGATTAACAATTCTCATGATGTAAAAACATCTGTAACAGATTATGTTGCAATGGCAGTTATTAAAGCTTTACAGAAATATCCGGAAGTCAACGCATCCCTTCAGAGCGATAAAATATATAAATATAAAACAGTTAATTTAGGAATTGCGGTAGCCGCACCAAATGGATTAATTGTTCCGGTCATTAAAGACGCAGAAAAAAAAGGCATTATGGATTTTTCAGAAGATGCTGCCGAAATGATAAAAAAGGCAAGAGACGGGAAGCTGATGCCATCCGAATACAGCGGCGGCACTTTTACAATATCCAACTTGGGTATGTTTGGAATTGACAATTTTACAGCCATAATTAATCAGCCGGAATCGGCTATCCTTGCTGTTAGCGCTACTCAAAAAATGCCTGTTGTCGTTACAAATGAAAAGGAGAAAGACGAAATTGTTATTCGTCCTATGATGAATATAACTCTAACTGTAGACCATAGGATAATAGATGGATTATTAGCAGCACAATTTACTGTTGAAGTTAAAAGATATATGGAAAACCCGATGGGGTTACTAATATAAAGTTAGAAGTTCGAGATTTTCAGTTTATAGTAGGTGACGGATAAAAGATGAAAGTTATTAGTTGGAAAGTCGGGAAGCAAAAATAGAGAGTTAATGTAGATTTTGTTAATCAAAATCCTCCTTAAATCTTAAATCTTAAATCCTAAACCTGGAATATAAAAGGAGGAAAAAATATGGCAAGCTTTATAATTATGCCTAAGCTGGGGTTTAATATGAGCAAGGGGAAATTGGTAAAATGGCATAAAAAAGAAGGAGAAAAAGTGGAAAAGGGTGATTTGTTCTTTTCTGTTGAAACAGATAAAACCAATATGGATATTGAAGCAACGGAAAATGGTTTTGTTAAAAATCTTCTTATAGAGGAAGGCGAGAAAATTGAGGTGACACTGCCTATCGCGGTTGTAGGCGAAAAGGAGGAGAATACGGATACAATGGTGCAAGAGGCCTTATCACAGTTGGGAAAAGCAGTTGAGACTACTCAATCTACAACTTTCGATCATAAATTGCCTGATGCATCTGGACCGGAGATACTGCCCATTCCGAAAACTGATGATTCATGCAGGGATTATGAAGTAGCTGTAATAGGCGGCGGACCGGGAGGGTATGTTGCCGCCATTAAAGCAGCACAAATGGGGAAAAAGACTTGCATTATCGAAAAGGAATCCTTTGGTGGTGTATGTTTGAACAGGGGATGTATACCGACAAAAACACTTCTTAGAAGCATTGATGCTCTAAAAGAGGTAAAAGAAAGCAGTAACTTCGGAGTTGTGAATGTTGATGCTTCCAATGCGCAACTGGACCTTTGTAAAGTGCAGGAAAGAAAAAGAAATATCATCAGTCAGCTTGTCGGAGGTGTAAACGGTCTGCTTAAAAGCAATGGTGTGACCATTATAAATGGGGAATGCCGGTTTGTTGATAAAAACACCTTAGCAGTTAAAGATCAAAGGATAACCAGCGATTACATTATTACTGCAACAGGATCAGAGGCTAAGAACCTTCCCATATCCATCAGTCCTGAAACAGAGCTGATGACAAGCACGGAAGCCTTGGATTTGCACGATATACCAGAGAGTATTGCTATTATCGGAGGCGGTGTTATTGGGATAGAATTTGCTTATTTCATGGCAAACATCGGAGTTCAGGTAACAGTAATAGAATTCCTGGACAAGATACTGCCTATGGTAGATGAAGAAATCACTGTTCAAGTATCGGAAATGCTTAAAGACTTGGGGGTAAAAATATATACCGGTTCTCAGGTCACAGAGATAAGTGGGAAATTAGTATTATTTCAAAAAGATGGCGGAAAACAGTCTGTTGAAGCAGAAAAAATCTTAATGGCGGTAGGAAGAATTCCTAACATTGAAGGATTAGATTTAGAAAATGCAGGTATC
>CAZKKX010000103.1:0-8724 GCA_964553505.1 uncultured Eubacteriales bacterium
TCGAAATACCTGTCGAAGAAATCGGTTATATTTTCGACTATATTCAATCTAACGAAGAATAGTGTTTGCTTTCAAAGGATGCCAGCATTGACACAATGTTGGCATCCTTTTTGCGTTTTGAAAAGCATGTGATAGTACATTGATTGGAGGAAAAAAATTGATAAAGTATTATATTGTGTCCCACGGAGATCTTTCTTCAGGTATTTTAAACTCTATAAAATTAATAGCGGGTGATATAGACAATGTAGAAGCAATGCAATTATATCCCGGTGGGGATCCAAAAGATTTAGTTAATAAAATTGAACAAGACATCAAGTCGAACATTGAAACACAAATTATTATATTTACCGATTTAAAGGGTGGTAGTGTACATAATGCTATGATTTCTCTTTGTGTTCATGAAAATGTGAATATTATCTCAGGGTTTAATTTGGGAATGGTTTTGGATACCGTACTTTCCAGTGAGACAGACCAAGTAAAAGAATTAACAGAAAGAGCTGTGGATATAGGAAGAAATAATATTGAGTTATTTAATAAAAGAGTTATAGAAAAGCTACTGGAAGAAGGGGGGGAATAGATCTAGGTTCTATATTTATAGAAATCATATTAGTTAAACAAAAGGAGGTAAAGAAAATGATTGCATTAGTACGTGTGGATGATCGATTATTACATGGGCAAGTGGCATTTTCATGGTCAAGAAGTCTTTCTATAACCGATATTATTATTGCAAATGATGAAGTATCAAAAGATGAATTTGGAAAGATGACTTTAAGTTTAGCAAAACCAAGAGGTGTCAATCTGATAATTGAAGATTTACAGAATACTAAAGAACTAATATTACAACATGAAAAGACTAAAAACAGGGTAATTGTTATTGTTAATAATATAAGGGATGCTCAAAAAATATTAGACTATGGTTCTTTTATAAAATCATTAAATCTTGGAGGCTTAAGAGAGAGAGAGAATTCTAAAAGATTTAGCGGATCAGTTACTCTTACCCCGCAAGATTTAAAGATATGTAATGAGTTGTTGGATAGTGGTATTGAAATTGAAATAAGGCAAGTGCCAGAGGAAAAAAAGATATTGCTTAAGAATTTATTATAAATAATTATATTATTTTTGGAGGGTTTAATATGTTAGCAGCTTTATTAGTGTCGTTGATTGCCGTGATAGGTATTTTTGATGACTTTTTTGGATTAAGTATGATAGGGAGACCTATTGTATTAGGCTCACTGGTTGGATTGGTTCTAGGTGATTTTACTCAAGGTATAATTATTGGTGCAACATTAGAATTGGCTTTTATGGGTGTTATGATTATTGGAATAGCTCAATCAATAAATGTTATTGTTGGAGGCGTTTTAGGGACAGCATTTGCTATTTTGACAAATAGTGGCGCCGAAGTTGCACTAGCATTAGCAGTACCTGCAGGAATCTTATATAATTTGGTTAAAAGTGGGATATATCTTTTAAAACAAGCTTGGGTTAGAAGAGTCGACAGCGCTGCAGAAAAGGGAGACTTTAAAGCCGTAGAACGAAGCCACTATCAGCTTTTCGCATTATTGGTGGTAATAACATTTGGTGTGGTATTTGCGACTGTATTTGCAGGAGCATCGGCAATACAAGCTGTAGTTGATTCAATACCGGCAGTTATTATGACAGGTTTAAGTGCAGGAACTAAATTACTTCCGGCTCTTGGTTTTGCTATGCTTCTTAATATGATATGGAGTAAAGAGATTGGAGCATGTTATTTTTTAGGATTCGCTTTAGCATCTTATTTAAATTTACCTACCATAGGGGTTGCTATTATTGGGGGAGTAATTGCAGCTATGGCATTTTTCTTTACCAAGCAGGATGAAACCTCTGATTTTGCAGAAGTTGTTATATCAGATAAAAAAGAACTTCTCACAAAAAAAGACTTATTCAAGGTATTTTTGAGATCAATGACTTTGGAAGCGTCATTTACTTATGAAAGGTTTCAAGGCATAGGATATGCTTATTCTATGATTCCAGTTCTAAAAAAACTATATCCCGAAAAAGAAAGAATGGCTCCTGCATTAAAGAGACATTTGGAATTCTTTAATACGACACCACATGTTGTTACAACAGTTATGGGCATTTCAGCTACGATGGAAGAAGAGTATGCAACTAATCCTGATGGGTTTGAGCCAAGCTCAATAAGTGCTATAAAAGTAGGTCTTATGGGGCCACTAGCTGGTATAGGAGATTCTATCTTCTGGGGAACGATTAGGGTAATTGCTGCCGGTATTGGATGTCAATTAGGATTACAAGGAAGCCCTTTAGCACCAGTTGCTTTTTTGGTAGCATTTAATGTCCCGCATTTATTAGTTCGTTACTTTGGGCTGATGAAAAGTTATGAGTTTGGTAAAAGATTCATTAATAAGATAAGCGAAAGTAATTTGATTGATAAAATATCACTGAGTGCAGGTATTCTTGGACTTACAGTTATAGGTTCTATGACAGCCAGCATGGTTGAGTTATCAACTCCTTTAGTTATACAATTTGGTTCAGTTGATCCTATTTCAATACAGGAATTATTAGATAGTATACTGCCCGGTTTATTGCCGTTATGTGCTACATGGATAGTCGCAATATTATTGAAAAAGCAAGTTAAGATTATGACATTAATGTTTGGCCTATTGTTGTTTGGCGTAGTGGGTACTTTAATTGGGGTGTTATAAAATGACTGGAAAGAAGACAATGTTGGATTATATTCATGAGACTTCAATTGTAGGAAAAGAAATACTATCAGATAAAGAAAAGATAGTAGGTCCATTGGTAAAGCATTATAAAACGAAGGATTATCGTAAAATAGTTATTATTGCATCTGGATCATCCTATAATGCATCAACAACTGCACGGTTATTTATGGAAAAAAATTTACACATAGATGTTAAAGTCATAACGCCTTTTACTTTCGAGCATTATGAGAATAATTTTTTAGATGATACATTCATTTTCGCTATATCTCAAAGTGGGCGTAGTACAAATATAATATCTGTTTTAAAAAAACTTCGAGAATTAGGGAGGGAAACAATTGTACTTACAGGGTTTCCTAAAAGTGATGTAAAGCATCACTCTGACGTTGTTATTGATTTAAACATTGGCATAGAAACTGTGGGTTATGTAACAAAAGGCTATACAAATTCAGCCCTTTTTCTGATGTTATTTTCTCTTGCTGCTGTGAATCACCGGGAGGTATTGAATTATGAACACCAAATAGCAGAAGCTTTAAATATTCATGAGGAAATAATAAAGCAGTCATTAGATTTTTATCAGAAGCACAAGTCCATTTTTTTGAGAATGAAACGGTTACAGATATGTGGATATGGGTCAAATTACGGTACGGCATTGGAAGGAGCTTTAAAAATAGGAGAGACCTTTGGAGTGCCTGCCTCACCGTATGAGTTAGAGGAGTTTATGCATGGTGGCTATCTTGAATTAACTCCTGAAAATGTGGTTATATTAATAGACTCTGATGGCAAAGGACATGAAAGGACTATAGAAGTCTATAAAGCCTTAAGAAATATAACTAAAAAAGTATTTATCATCGGATCCGAGAAACTGCCTGAAGATGAGTATGTTTTAAGATTCAATTATAAAATGACTGAATGGGTAAGCCCTTTGATTCTGGTTGTATTCTTTCAAGTACTCTCATATATGATTTGTACGGATTTGGATATTTGGGAAAAGGAACAATATATCAATGCTTTTGAAAAACAGATTAATAGTAAAACTGAAAAACCTGATTATCTCAAATGATATAAAAGGTTAACTTGATTTGAGGTATATCTTGTGATACCCCAAATTAGTAAAAGAATATAAGTATAGGGGCAAAATGCCCCTATTTAATCATTAATGATCATTTTTCATTGAAGCAATTAAGAATTACAGACCAATATTAACCTATAGGAGGGAGCAGCTTGGTAAGAAAAGAAGTTATTCTGCGCAATGAATCCGGACTCCATGCAAGACCGGCATCTATATTTGTAAAAGAAGCATCTAAATTTGATTCAGAAATAAAAGTATCAAAAAACGGGAAGAAATATAATGCAAAAAGTATTATGGGATTATTGGGTATGGGAGCCGTTAAAGGCGATAACATTATCATAGAAGCAGATGGTGAGGATGAACAAATAGCTGTTCAAGAGTTAAGCGATCTGATTTGTATGATAGAAGGATAGGAGGAATATTATGCAAGGCTTAGGGATTTCGCCCGGTATTGGCCTGGGAAAAATTTTTATATATAAGAAACCTAATATTCAAATAGAAAAAAAGAGTATTAAAGATGAAGTGGCAGAGACCAATAGATTCAATGAAGCAATAAATATAGCGACAAAAGAAATTGATGAGCTATATAACATTTCTTTTGCTAAAATAGGGGAGAAGGATGCTACTATTTTTACTGCCCATAGAATGATTTTAGAAGATCCTGAATTTAGAACAGCCGTAGAAGGAAAAATAAAGACAGAAAAGGTAAATGTTGAATGGGCTATAAATCATGTTTCAGAGGTCTTTATATCCATACTTGGAAAAATTGAAAATGAATATATACAAGCCAGGACAAAAGATATAAAAGATGTTTCAGATAGGCTAATAAGAATATTATTGAATATTGAGGGTTTTGAATTAAAATCTATTTCTGATAAGTCAATAATAATAGCCGAAGATCTGGTGCCCTCTGACACAATCCAAATCAATACGAATATGATAGAAGGGATAATAACTGAATTCGGAGGTAGTACATCCCATGCTGCAATTATAGCGAGAAATCTTGAAATTCCTTTTGTATCAGGGATAAAGGATATAACTGAATTAGTAGAACATGGAGATTTAGCCATTGTTGATGGTTTTTCCGGTCATATTATGATTAATCCAAATGAAGCAGATATTTCGGAATATGAAGACAAAAAAAGAAGGCTCAATGAAAAGAAAAATCGATTAAACAGGGTTAAAAATCTACCATCTATTTCAGTAGATGGGTACAAAGTTGAAATAGCCGGAAATATAGGATGCCCTGATGATATTGAGAAAGTCATTGAAAATGGGGGGGAGGGAGTAGGACTTTTTCGAACAGAGTTTCTCTATATGGACAGAGATAGGCTCCCCACTGAAGAAGAACAGTTTGAAGCTTATAAGATTGTTGCAAAAAAACTAAATGGGAAACCGTTAGTCATAAGAACTTTAGATGTAGGAGGGGATAAAGAGCTGCCATATCTTGACATGCCGAAGGAAATGAATCCTTTTTTGGGGTATAGAGCGATCAGGCTGTGCTTAGATAGAAAAGACATGTTTAAAACCCAGCTGCGAGCTATTTTAAGAGCAAGCGCTTTTGGAAATATTAAAGTAATGTTTCCGATGATTTCCAGTATTCAAGAGGTAAGAGAAGCTAAAGCTATTATTGAAGAGATTAAAAAGGAATTAGGCGGAGAAAAAATAAATTTCAACACCAATATAGAAATTGGCATAATGATAGAAATTCCTGCGGTTGCAATACATTCTAAAGCTTTTGCCAAAGAAGTAGATTTTTTCAGTATTGGGACAAATGATTTAATACAGTATACTCTGGCTGTAGATAGAGGGAATCAAAATCTTTCCTACTTATATAATCAATACCATCCAGCCGTATTAAAATTAATAAATATGGCAATAAATAATGGTCACGAAGAAGGAATCTTGGTAGGTATGTGTGGAGAATCTGCAGGAGACGAAAGGCTGATTCCACTTTTCTTAGCCATGGGTTTAGATGAATATAGTGTGAGCCCAGCAAATATTTTAACGACCAGACACACCATAATAAACACTTCTAAAGAAAAAGTTGCCTTATTGTTAGATTCCGTATTTAACTTAGATTCAGCAGAAGAAGTAGAAAAATTTATACAAGATAATATTTTGCCTATTAAATAGAAAGACAAGGGGACAGGGACTTGTCTGATATTAGATAAAATGATACAATCATTTCGAGGTGGTAAAATATGCCGAGGCAAGCGAGAAAATGAATCATACCCATGTGTCTTCATGTAAAAATTACCTTTACAATTATAGTAAATAGGAATATAATATAAAAAAGAATGGATGGTCGCTTATGCAAATATTGAAAGAGGAAGTAAAATTAGAAATATTGAAAGCATCGAAAGAATTGTTTCTTCAAGAAGGATTTAGAGGTGCTACTTTGAATATGATTGCTCAGAAAGCAAAAATTAGCAAGAGCAATTTATATAACTATTTTCCATCTAAAGAAGAGATATTTTATTATTTAACGGATGGCGCCAATGTTCAGATTGAAAGCATGTTTAATACGATATTAGAACATGAATCGGATGAAGCTTTTAACCCCGAAGAATTCATAGAATTAATGTCAAATCAGCTCATTGAATTGTTAACGAATTATAAGGAAGAGGTGCTGCTGGTTGTAGATTGCTCAGAAGGGACTAAGTTTCAAAATACAAAGGATGCGATTATTGATCGCTTACAAGAACATTGTCTAAATGAATTTAAGAAATTTAATATCATAATGGAAAATAGTGATCACTTTTTTGTCCATTATATTTCGGCCAGCTTAGTTGAAGGCTTATTGGAAATCATAAGACATAATAAAAGCGATTCATGGATTAAAAGTAACATAAAATTGCTTATTGGTTACTTTATTAATGGATATTCATATTTTTTTAAGGATTCTTGGCATTAATTTTTTTGATTCAATAACGACCAGTCGGTAGTTATTGAATCAAAAAAATTAATAATATGAAAATAATTGATAGCAGTAAAATGGTGAGATTTGTAAGAAGGAGAGAAATCATGACAAAATCTTGGCGATACGAGGCAATGGTAGTGGCTTTAATGTTTTTGCTTATAGGGTGCACAAGCAATGAGCCTGAGGCGGCTATAGAAAGATTAATTATAGTGCCTGTTTATGCGACGGAACTCAAGGAGGAGGTTCATCCGAACACTCTCCATTATATTGGCACCATAGAGCCAAAAGAAACCAAGCAGTATTCTTTTAAAGCCTCAGGTAAAATTGCAGATGTATTTGTAGAGGAAGGACAGATCATAAGAAAAAACGACCCACTTGCACTTCTTGAACAAGAAGAAATTCATATTAGCGAATTGAATGTGGATAAGGCCCAATCCAACTATAAATACATAAAAGATTACTTTGAAAAAATTGAGAAATTGCATAAAGAGTGTGCCGCTTCTGAGCAAGATTTGAATGAAGCGAAACTTAAGTTGGAACAAGCAGAAGATAGCTTGAAACAGGCAGAGAAAAGCCTTGTATTAGCTCAAAACGGAATGTTGATTAATGCAGATATGGACGGTTATGTTTTGAATGTTATGAGTAAAAAAGATGAAGTGGTATCTGCAGGCTATCCTGTAGTCGTTGTGAGTAGCATGGAGTTAAAAGGGCGAATCAGCTTGACCCAAGATGATGTCTCGAAAATTAAAGTTGGAGATGAAGTGGATATGATTATTGATTATGAAGTGATTAAAGGAAGCATTACTCTAATCAATAAAATCCCTGACAAAGACAGTAGAACTTACCCAATAGATATATCCATAAAAAGTGAGAAAGAAATAAACATAGGTGCAACCATTAAAGTAGCGATAGAAGAAAAAATGGAAAAAGGCATATGGATTCCAGTCAGGAATATTTTAAATGATGGAAAGGATTATGTTTTTGTTGTGGAAAACAACAGGGCAAGAAGGCGTAATGTAGATTTAGGGGATATATATGGAGAAAAGGTCTTCGTTGAGGGGTTAAAGGACGGAGAAATAATGATAACCCAAGGCATTAAAAGCGTTAAAGATGGATACGAAGTATTAGTGGAACAAGATCCTGAGACGCAATAGGGGGTTAGGATTGTGAGAAAGTTTATTAGTATTGCTGTTGAGCAACGTAAGGTTATACTTTTTATATCTTTGGTCGTTGTAATCTTTGGAATGTATAGTTATTATGTGATTCCAAAGCAAGAAAATCCACATATTAAGGTTACCGCTTCAATGATAACGACGGTATACCCAGGAGCTTCTCCCGAAGACATGGAACAGTTGGTCACAAAAAAGATAGAAGACGCTGCATCAGAAATATCAGAGTATAAACATGTGTCCTCTGAATCAGTAAAAAATGTTTCAGTTGTTATCATTGCATATAATGACGATGCTGATATTGACAAAGCCAATAAGGAATTAAGAGAGAAAATTGACAAAGTAAAACCTGAATTACCCAGTGGAAGCATGGAGCCTGAAATTGATACAGATTTAGCAGAGGCAGCAGGAATTCTTATAAGTTTATCAGGTGATAATTACTCATATGAGCAGTTGTCTTTTTATGGAGAAGAAATTAAAAATCTTTTGGGAGAGATCGACGGTATTTATAAGATAAAGTTGCTGGGAAATGTTGGGGAACAGGTAACCGTTAAAGTAGAAGTAGAAAAATTAAACCAGTTTGATCTATCCCTAAGCGAAGTCAGTCAAATGCTACATTTGCAAAATATGGAGCTTTTAGGGGGTGCCTTAGAGAACGAAGGGGGTAAAACTTTTATAAAAACAAAAGCATTGTACCAGTCTCTTGAGGATATTAAAAATACGATTATAAAAGTATCTTCAGAAACAAGGGCAGTTGTTCGATTAAAAGATATTGCCTCTGTTGAAATGGAGCTTAAAGATGACGTTGAAAAATGTAAGGAGGGAGAAAAAAATGAAGTAGTC
>CAZKKX010000104.1:0-8539 GCA_964553505.1 uncultured Eubacteriales bacterium
ATGTTATATAGTATCAGTTGTCCTTTTTTATAAATCAGGGGTGCGGCTTCATCTTCTGTTGAAATGCTTTCTTCTACCAAATTAACTGACGAATTTGATTGATTCTTTACGATTGCCCAATCCTCTTCAAAATGGTCTTGACTAATAAAATCTTCTTCTAAAACCGAATACTTTCTACCATTGATAATTTTATATAATTTAAAATCCGATATTTGAGCGTTGTAATCCGAGCCATTTACTAATAAATCCAATGTCGCTGTATCATCACTTTGTTGTACGATAAAATAATTATCTCCGCTATCTGTTTCCATACCTTTATCTTTTATAATAATGTTACTAAAGGTGGCTTTCCCATATCTCCATTTGTCATTTCTTTCATACCTTAAATAAGCTCCAAAAGTATGCGTCCCTGAATGAAGGTCCATATTAATTGTAGTTGTTGTTCGTCCGGTTTTTATTTTATAATCTCCATGAGTTCCAACATAATAAGTATACAAAGGTGCGTTACCATTAGTTGCATCTATGCTTATTTCAAATTGTACATTTACTACATGGTTTTCGGGTACTGTAAAATCAATTTCAGAACTACGATAAGAATAATCATCCGGTGTTTTAGCAACGCCATTTGATATTCCCAACCATCTTAATTCGGAAATAATAGGCTGTACCGCTCCATCTTGCCAATTTTCAATAGCAGTACGTCCACCGGGGATATTGACGATTTTACAAGCTTCTGAAGGTGTCGTTAAATCATTTTCTACAGTATACCATGTATCTTTTTTAATTGACGATATTTTAGGGTCCGGACTTGTCCCTGTATCTCTTGTATTAGACCCCAAATGGTTAATATATCTAATCCTAAAATTATCTAAGCCTGCCCACATTCCCATTCCTGCTGTATAACAATATATTTTTACTTCAAAATTATGTTCTCCTGCTTCGCAATAAGTAACTACATTTGTATACGGATCTATCCGATTATACGTAGCAGGTGAATTATCTGCCATGTCATATCTAAATACTTCTTTTCCATTATCTGTAACACTTATGTATGAATCGTTTTGTCCCGTTAAAGCTCCTACAATGTCAAAAGAAACAAACCCATCTTTTTCCATGTTAAATTTTATATTGCCTTTATGGGTTCTCCTGCTTGTTAACTTCCCCGAGCCTAAAAAAGATGTACTCTCTTCTATCTTTGCATCTCCTTCTATTATTTCTAATTTCGGATTTACATATTGACCGTTAAAATCTTCATAAAGGACATCTTCTAAATATCCATAGGATTGAATATTAGATGACGAAGGATTTTGTAAATTTAAACCATAGTTCGGTACATCAGATGCTGAAGTACTTAATGATAAAATATTTTTATCTTTACTTGAAAAATCTTTTGAGTATTTAATATCATATTCATATTCATATTTTGATGATGGGTCTAAATTTATTGATTTTCTTAGTCTTATGGTATCACTATTTGTAATTGATAACTTCACACTGTTTTTAATTTTATCTAATAAAGATTCCAATAAATTTGCTATTCTTGTAAAGTTTAAATCCACATTATCTGTGTATTCAATTTTTTCTCCACCTACTGCTGAAATTATTTTGTTCCCATAATTATTTTGATTAGAATTGTCTCCTACATAAATAAATTTTGCCCCACTTCTTTTTAACTCGTCTATAACTCCTTGGGGTAACGTTTCATCTGTATAGAAAGTATCGTCTAAAACTGCTACATATTTTTGAGATTCTTCGTTTGAATTTACAAAAAATCTATGTACAAATCTTTCTAATATATCATCTAATGTTTGCTCAAACCTAAATGTTTTTACATAACTTCTGTTTTCTGAATAAGAGTCGTCCTGAATATCATATACTGTTCCTGCGTATAAGTCAGATAATTTAGCTTCTTCATCCCAATCATGCAATGACGACAAGGAACTCTCTTTTTTAGTATTAAAATCAGATAATCTAACGCTAAATACATGACCTCTTTTGTTTACTCTATATCGTTTATCCGCACCTACAAAAACATAAAGATATTCACCTGTATTGATTCCAAATAAAGGTTTATTTTGTCGTTCTGCATCGTCAGAATAGCTTGTTACTCTATCACCATAAATTTCATAAACATATGTATGAACTTTATCTTTCTCACCTTCTGATATTCCATAAAAGAAATGTTCCGCTTTACCTTTACTATTTCTTATAAGCCCGTCATTAGGGTCATAAATAGTTTGTCTACTTCCTACGTCTCCCACCGCTGTTTTTATTATTCTATTATCAGGAGATACAACATAATATAGGTTGCGTCCGGTTCTTGCTACTGTACCCCCTGCTATATTTGGATAAAAGATTTCTTGCCTTGTTAAAGCTGTCCCATAATTATCTATATCTACAATAATATACTTTGAAAAATAAGCATTAGTCGGATGTGACACAGAAGGAAACATGTTATAATACTCTTTGTCTCTTCCTATTAGTTCTATGTATTCTCGCTTATATTCTCCGGTATCTAAATTGTATTTCCCTCTATAAGTCTGATTATATTTATCTACCGATACAAAACAAACTCTTCCATTTTCCATGTATGTTGTGCTGTTGCCTTCTTCTAATACAGTGGTTAAAGTACCTGAAGGAATGCTATATTTCTTTATAGAGGCATCATTAAACATGAATATACTATCTTCGGTAGTGTATATGCTGCCATCAACTTCAAAATCCAAAGTTCCTACCATCGCTCCGGTTGATTTATTTATAAGTAAAGTTGTTCCGTTCTCTTTTATAACATATAAATATTTCTGCTCATGGTCTTGATTTATTCTAAAATCTACTTCGTCTCCCATGGCATAAGACCATACAATATTTCCTGTTTCTGCATTAAGTGCCTCTATTTTATAGGGTAATATGGCTTTATATCCTGAATCTAACCCTGAAGGTATAACCCGATATAAATGTATATTATCCATCAATATCATATGTGTATTAAACCCTCTTGATTGGACTTGGGCACTTTTAGTAAATAATGGTCCATTCGACATTTCCGCTTTATTATCTAATGCCTGAAGATTAATCTTTGCATCAATAGCAGATTCTTTAAATAATGTTTCAAGAGTAATTAAATTATTCTTAACACTTTCATAATTATTTTGACTTGTTAATAAAAGTATGTCTAACGGGTGGGTAATAACCGGCTCTACGCTCACCATAGGGGCAACGTTTTTCACCTCTGTTACTGCTGATATATGCCCTGTTAATCGGTCTGCATCAGTAACATATTCTTCTAAAGTGGGTTCTACCCACACTTCTTTGACATCAAGCCTTACATTGACTTTCCCCACGCCTTCTTTTTCAAAAGATACTTTCTGTTTTGAACCAAAGGATAAGTCCTGCATGTTAAACAATGCCATATCTTCTAAAGGCTCAGTATCTTCAAAAATACCATTATTGTTTAGATCCCTTTGAATACTCCAAGCTCTTTCCACCTGGTCCCCATCGGAGCTTATTGTCATATCTTCAACAGTTATATCGGCAATGTTACTATTATGGTTTCTTAAAAAAGAATCTGATAGGGTTATTTCTGCTATAGGCGGCAAATCCGGATAAACTGTAAAATATTCACTTACCGTGTCCGTATCTCCCTTTGAATCCTTTACATAGACCGTATATTTATATACTTTTTCAGTATCGTTTTTAGTTAGAAATTCCAGAGTATAATTATGAAAATATTCACTCGTATTTGATATGATATCTCTTGTTTTTATATGATCGGAATTTTTCTTCAAATTGGTAAGGTGTACCTTTTCTCCGGTATCCGTATCTTCTATTTCTACCCAAAAGTTAGTAATGGGATAGTCCGGATGAATCCCTGCGGACATACTTAGTATTTGCTTTCTATTCTCTTTTTGAGTCCCCCCGATGAAAGCTTCTATATATGGAGTCGGGCGAACTTCAATAGATTCCATGTCATAGAGTTTTTCGTTGTTTTTTGTCTTAACTTCTAATTCAACGTTATACCATCCTGCATGTTCAAAAACAATCCTTGCAGTGGTATCATCAAGTCTCTTTAAGGTGTATTCCGTATTTTCCACTACATCAAAGCTGTTTCGTGCCAAATTTTCTTCGTAAGCTCTTTTAGCAGAATACCATTCCCCATCCACATCAAATTCAGATGCGTCATGAGCATACGCCGGGTGTCCTTCATAGGTATATGGGTCCAGTTCAAGATCGGCTGTTGCATCCACATTTCTTGCATCTGTAATCTCAATACTTTTGGTATCTGAATCCACCTGTCCATCGGTTAAGACAAGGGTTAAAGTATAAGTAATGATCCCCATGACAGGGGAAGTATCCTCAATAGATTTTGTATTGTTTGTCCAACTTTCAACTTCTTCTTCTCTTGCAGAACCGATTTTCTTTGTCAAGGTAGAAGATAGTATTTCAGCATCTTCAGGAATATATGAAACATCGGCAACTGTATAAGGTTCATTGATCCCTGCGGATTTAGGAAGATCTAAACGTGCCATGAGCTTATCTTCTTCTCCCATAACGGTAACGGTTATTTGTGTGCTTGCTTCATCGGTAATGGCACTATCATTTGCAAAACCTGACTTTATCCCTGCTATTCCTGTTAATGTAACTGGATTATCTCCTTCTTCTAATTGGGATTTATATATTCTGTGTGTATAGGTATTACTTTCTCCTGTTCTTTGTACGTTATCAAATACCGTCCATTTTTCGGCTATATATGTCTCTAAAAAGTTATCTTCCGTACTTATTTCTCCCCATACGGTAACAGGGATATCTATATATTGCTCGCCTCTTTCCATGATACAATCATCGGCTTCGATATGTGCTTCTACGGTTTTATTGCCGGCAAGTGGTGGTATTAAAAATGTTCTGTATCTCAGCACTCCGTCACCACCCATGGAATAGAGGCGTACAGATCCCCATACGGCAAATTTAGGGATGGTTTGTAGGTTGATATATGTTTTAAGTGTGCTAATGTTTGTTGTTCCTATAATCTCACTTAGATTATATGGGATTTCTTCTCCATCATAAGTAAGCCCATGAGTAGTGAAAATATATTCTATTAAAGAATCTTGATTTTTTACTTTATCCCATGTTTTAAAATTATTAGGCTGTGTTCTCCAATCCTTAGATAGTAAGTCTTGATTATCACTGGTTGCATCTTCCGGGAAGCATGTATTGGTAACATCGTTTCCCTGTATATCATATCCCAAGAATCGGTATTCTTCTCTTGCCAATTCATCAAACTGATTAGGTGTTTTCTTATCTCCATGAGGAAAGCCATAAACAGCCACGCCATACATAGCAAAAGTAATAACATCTAATATCTGTGATTTTTCATTATATTTTCTTACTCCTAATGCATTTAAATAGGATTCCGCTTCTTCTATCTTGTTTTGTGCTTCTGTGTTTCCTTGTTCAAACCATTCTCTTGTATGAACTAAATCCGGTTTAAAATCGCTTGCCCCTGCAAAAGATATGAATTGTTCCAAAGGTACACTACTTAATATCATAAGACATATTAACAATACAGCTATTTTCTTTTTCATCTATTCTCACCCCTTTGAAGCCCTAACACAGAATTTTATATTCTAATGTAGGTCTCATACAGAAATTCTAAAATCTATAGTTCTAAAGAATTTTTCAGTTTAAGAAAATCCCCGAGTATCGGGGACTGATTGTTATTGATTCGGTTTATCCATGTAAAAAGCTCTGTAACTTGAATCATCATTGAAATATATATCTATACCGTCAATAGTTACCTTTGGATTGGGAAGATCCACCATTTTCTTGTTTTCTACATCAAAAGTATCTTTATATATCTTGATGGTATAGTCGGCAATTTTAGCCCCTGTTTCTTCACCGTAAACTTCTTTAAATATATTTCTATTCAATTTAACCAATTCTTGATTGCCTATGCGTTCCTTTTGTAGTAATAGGTCAACACCAATTTTATCTACATCAGCGTCTGTAAAATAGCATCCTTGATTAAAGAACACATAGGGTGTGACATAGTCGGTTACTCCTGCTTCTGCCCATATTTCATCAAGGTATTCAGGTGTGCCTTCAAAGCCGAAATAGAAAAGATCATTTGTTGTTCTTGTGTTTTGTCGAAGCCCTATGGTTATTTCATTTAATTCCTCTGACGCTCCTATTGATAAGCCCATATCATTTTCTATGGCATAGTTGTAATAAGTTTTTAAAGTGAAATATACATACTCATGTAATTTAGGAAAATTGGTATTGTCGGCTGTCCATTTTGTACCATCTGAATAAATAAAATATATCTTACCATCTTCTAATGATGATTCTTGCCCCCATACAGTTTTTCTTTGATTATCAGCAATCCATTCTACGATTTCATCATACTGCTTGTCTTTTTTCCAATAATCATCACTACCAACTGTCTTTTCGGGTACTTCAAATTCTGGTGCTTGTCTTTCGTTTTCGTTGAGTATGCGGTTTATAACGGTGGCACTTTCGGCTCTTGTCAGAGTTCCCTCCGGCTGAAAACTGCCATCCTCATAGCCTGTTAAGATACCCATGCCATAAGACTTAATAATTTCATGCTGATAGGGTTTGCCCTTTTCAAGGTCTATAATGCTTTCCTCTATGAGATTATAGTTTTCAATTTTAGTGCCGTAGAAATGATTGGATACTATAAATGCCATAAGCTTTCTTGGAATATCATCGCCTAAATCACTCTCTTTGATGTCATATTCGGTATATAGTCCTAATTCGATACCCTTATCATAGTAGTTTTTAGCCCAATGACCGGATGTACTATTACCGACATCTTCGCCGGTGACGGTCACAACAAACATTTTTATAAACTCACTATATGCAACCGCATTGTCCGGTCTAAAGCTACCATCCGGATAGCCTTTGAAAATTTCTTGTTCCGTCATTTTCATTACAGAATCATAAAACCATTTCCCTTCTGTTACATCACTAAAGCTCTCGGCCATGGCGAAGCTCGCCGATGCAGAAGCTAAAACTACAATAAGTGTTAAAATAAAAATTCTTTTTTTCATTAGTATTTTCTCCTTTCAAATCTGAGGGACATGGGGACATGAGGGACATGGGGACAGGTCCCTCGTCCCAGATAACTTCGGTTCTTCGACTTCTTTAATAAGCATATGAACATGATTGCTCATAAGACAGTAACCATGCACTTCATATTTACTTACTGTCTTGTATTTCTTTATTGTTTCTATAAATCTTTGCCGATCGTCATTATCTTCGAATATATCCTGCCGGTTTATTCCCCTTATCATTATGTGGTATATTCCGCTTTCACTCTTTTCTCTCGCATATCTTGGCACATCCATCACCTCAGTGGTATTTTATTATGTTTTTCTATTGGGACAACGAACCTGTCCCCTTGTCCCTTTGTCCCCTTGTCCCTTGTTAAATTGTAAACTCTGCCGCTAAATAATATTTATCATAAATCCCTGGTTCGTTATACTTCAGTATATCTTTCACTACACGATATTCGCCGGTATCCAGACTTCCATAGAGCCAATCCCAATCAATTTTCAATTCTCTACTTTCTCCAGAATCTAAATCATAGCCAATAGAAGTAAATCCGTAATTGCCATCTATAGCAACAGGAACCTGATACCATATATCATTGATTTTCTTTTCCAATAAATAGTATTCACCATAAGTACACTGACTATCAGAGTTATTTTCAAATTCTACAGTCATTCCAGTAAGAGTCACTGTTTCTTCTTTTACAGTCATAGTAACACCAGCAAAGTCGTTAACAGTTTCATGTGTTGTTGGCTTCCAATCTTTAGATTGGCCTGACTCATCGGCTGAAGCGTTACCTAAGATTAAGGGAATTTCAACGACAAACATCTTAGAGCCATCTTTCATGCTTTCACTATATAGCTGTAAGATTAGTTCGTCATCTTCTACATCTTTCGGAATCGGCACCTCTTCTTCAAAGAAGGCCCAATCGCCCATGGCTGCAGTTGTGTAATCTCTGTAAACTACTTCACCTTCTTCTGTCAGCAGTTCATAGCTTACTGTTCCTTCAAAAACACTGGCAATGCCCGTTAAGGAGAATGTCCCTTCAACTTCCATATTGGGCTCAGGAGTGAAAATTTTAATCCATTCGGAACCGGCAACGATGGGTCTATCTATTTCTTCCATTCGAATTAGGTTCATAAAATATCTATTAAGGTCATTAATATCTGTAAAACTTACGGGAAGATTACTTTCCTCTACAATAATTAATTCATAGGGGTAGGTAAGGGCTTGGGTTACCATATCTTCTTTGCCCGGTGCAAAAGAATTAACCTTCAGTTCCAATTTATCTTTATGTTCTATAACCTCTTTTATTTCTACACCATACCCCCCGGTAGGCTTCATCCCTTCGGTTATCAGTACATATCTATAACCATTATGATATTTTTCCTGGACTGCAGGAACTTCGAGGGAAAGATTAATCCATTCGGTAATTTCTTTTGGTAAGTTTCTTTGCTCCGGTCTATAAAAACCA
>CAZKKX010000105.1:0-8507 GCA_964553505.1 uncultured Eubacteriales bacterium
CCCCATTGGAGTTGGAATCTATGTCGATTTATAATACTTTTTGTGTCATTACTAACACCCAAAAAGGCTTTTCCATTTACATTATTTTTTATAATAAATACTCCCATTGACGGTTTCATTTCTTTGTACTGTTGCTTCAACTTTTTTTTATAATTCATAACAATTACTCCTCTATTTTGGATTTTCTGGCTCTGGTTTTTTTTACATTCGCACAATTCCTGCAAGAGGGGTTGCAGTACTTTTCTCTTTTGCTATTTGCTATAAAAATATTACCGCAGTGTTTACAACGGCTAAGGAAGATTTTTTCATCCGTTACTACAAAAGCATATATTGTTTCAATAGCTGTTTTCAGCGAATCGAACTCCCAGGCAATGGTTGTTTTGTCTAATTGGTTTATTGTAAATCCGATTTTTTCCGCATGAAAGCGGTCAGCCATAACTGTCACGTTTTCTGTTAAATACTCTGAGGACTCTCGGTATGTCAACAGCTGATTGAAATGTGAAACAATTATTTTTGCAAAATCAATGATCCAACTGACCTGTTCCGCATAAAATCTGGAAAAAATCAAATCCATTACAACAGGCCGTTTTCCGTAGAATTTAGGTGAGTCTTCACTTTTTACGATATCTACACAATTTTTATATTCTTTAAATTCAACATCCCCTTCTTCCGTAAAAGGAACAAAACGCCGGATATATTCTTTTCCATTCATTGTTTTTTCTTTAGTAACAGAATTGTTTTCAATAAATAAAACATGTTCATCTCCAATAATGTTACGATTATATACAAAAGAACTGATAAATCCAAATAAACCATATTTCTTGGCGAATACCAGAATGTTATTCTTAATTTCTAAATTCATTTCAGTTTTATTCAGAGCTTCCGGTCTTAACGAGAGCTGACCTATCCGCATCAGATCCAGCAGTAATTCCTCTGCTACATTAAAGGGATTATACATGCTAAAAACAGCATCTTTCGTTGGTACAATATACTCAATATTTGAATCTTTCCTAAACTCATAATCGCTGTAGCGAATCCAATCAGTTGCAAAATTTCCTATCAAATTAATCTTACGATTCATTATAAAATCCTCCATATGTTGATTCATGTAATATATGTAATATTATTAACTATTACATATAAATTATACATCTTCTAATTTACATGTCAATGATATTTATAAATAATTTTTAAGCTCTAAAGTACCGGAAGTAGTGAGCTTATAAATTAACTTACTCTTTTAGTAAAATCAATAAGAATAATTCCACCAATTCTGGGTCAAAATGTGTTCCTGAACACGTTTTTAATTCTTCAACTGCCTCTTTTTTATTTTTTACTTTATTATAAGGCCTCTTATTGGTCATAGCATCATAAGCATCGACAATAGCTAAAATTCTGCATTCTATCGGGATATCAGTTCCTTTTATACCCAGTTGGTATCCTGTACCGTCCCACTTTTCATGGTGCTTCAAGATCAAGTCAGCTACACCTGCCAGATCTGGAGATGCCGCTGCTATCCTATAACCTTTCTCCGGATGTTTCTTCATAATTATCCATTCTTCTTCAGTCAGAGGCTCACTTTTAAATAATATTTTGTCAGGAATTCCTACTTTCCCAAGGTCATGAACTTGTGCTAAAAGATTAAGGTTCGCCATTATATTTGATGATAAATTGAGCTTTTTCCCAATTTTTTCACAATATGCAGCAAGTCTGATTGAATGACCTTCTGTAATAAAATCCTTCTCTCCTAAAGCAGCCAGCAATGAATATATTATTTGACTTCTGCTGCTCTTTTTCTGAATCAACTTTTGATGATACATTCTTTCATCTGCTTCTTGGAGTGCTTTCGATAAAGTCATTTCTTTATTCTCAACTGTTGTTACCCCTATGGAAACACTCAATGGCAATGACTGATTCTGTTTGTTATAAAGATTCACATTGTATTCAATTCTGTCGGCGATTTTTTCTCCTTTTATCTCGTCGGTCATCGGCAGAATCAATGCAAACTCATCTCCCCCAACACGCGCGATAATATCAGATTTTCGCAAAGATTTTTTTAATATTTCAGAACAAGTTTTAAGCAGTTCATCCCCTTTATCATGGCCAATGGTATCATTGATGATTTTCAACCCATCCACATCACAGGACATAATCGTAATTGGATATTCCCGACTGTCTTCAAGTCTTTTAATTTCTTCTTCAAATAAAGCTCTGTTATAAAGACCTGTTAATTTGTCATGCATACTCATATATTTCAATTTTTCTTCATATTTTTTTCTTTCGGTAATATCCTCTATGATACCTGCCCCGCCCAAAACCTCCTTCCCCATAGAAAACAAAGGTGTGAATAATGCTCTGACAGGAGTTTCTTTAACAGTTGTAACAGAATAGTAGATACCTTCATACTTTGCCATAGAACCTTGAAGTGTTGTGTGGATTGCTTCAGCCACTTTAACATTTTTAATCTTTTCAATCATATTAAGTCCAATAAGTGCTTCTCGAGAAGATCCAATAATATTAATTAAACTATCATTACAATCCGTAATAATACCCTTTTTATCATAATGTAAAATACCTAATGGAGAATGATCAAAAATTGAACGGTATTTTTCTTCACTTTTTTGAAGTGCTTCTTCTGATTTTTTACGATAAGTAATATCTCTCAAAATAAGTATTTTCCCCTGATATTTTCCTTTTCTATCCTTTAATATTGAAGTACGAATATCCAACCATTTTTCTTCTTCTCCTATCTTAATTAGTCCTTCTGATTGTGCATCTTTGCTGGTTTCCAGAGTTTCTTTTTCATTAAATTCAATAGAGTTAAATAATCTGTCAATATGCACGCCTTCCATTTTGGTTTTATTATCAAAATAACTTTTTGCAATGTCGTTCAAATCCACTATTCTTTCATTTGAATCCATTACAAGGATTGCGTCCTGAATAGAGTCAAAAACATTTGAGCGTGCCGCTGACATGAAATCAAACATTTTATAATGAATAAGATTATAAATATAGATTAGCCCGGTAATAGCCAATGCAAACGGAATTAAATCAATGTTCATTGGTGTATTCCCAAATATATATAATAGAAAAGCGATCCATATAATCAATGATCCGAGAAATAAAAACAGAAACCTTTTTCTGTAGATATCGAATGATTTTATATACGTATACAATAATAAAGCACTGCTAAATATGAAAGAGAAAATCAAGAAAGACATATGTACCAGGTACCAGAAGCCTCTGTCTATAATTGCTACCGAAAGTCCATCTACATATGCAATAGCTAAATCACTATAAAATAAATTATGCATCTGATTTGTATTTAACAATAATAACGTTCCGGCAGGAACAATCCAAAGCAAAACAATAATATACTTTTTAAGCCATTGGTGATATCCGCAATAACGGATGATAAAGATGATCCATAATGCCGGTATGATTGATATTCCAAAATATTCAAACCTTATCCATAAAAAAAGTGTTTCGACATCAGCACTCCTGACTTCAAAAAAATAACCTACAGAATATACCGCTGCTGCTATCATGAGAATACCAAAACTTAAATGACCTTCTTCACTTTTTGACCTCAGAGCTATATATGCAATAAATAGATATACGCCTGATATCATCAATAAAATATAGAAGAAGATATTGATTTCTAAATCCATTTTTCTACTCCATCTCGACATACTAATACAAAATATACTACACTCGAATCCATCATACACAAAATTTATATTTATTGCCACTATTTTCAAAAATTATTCTGAAGATTAAAAAAACACTCTCACGAGTGTTTCAGGCTTTGGAAAACAGTCAATTTCGTTATTGATACAATTTCGAGCGCCTGATAATTTGCCTTGTTTTTCAAAGCCCGCATATTGTCTTTTCAATGATCTCATACTCAGATTGAATATAATATATCTCTTCAAAGACTAAGTTGTAAAGTATTCCTCTATCATTTTTTCTGCTTCTTTAAGCCACTCTTTTCGCTCTTCAAGCGTACCGGCTTCAATCACCCGAAACATTTTTCTGTGAAAATTTTTTACCCCACAGAAGTCAAATATACAGTTCTTCCATATGGTTTCAAGAGGATCTTTAAACACTTCCAGCTCACGCTGTTCCGGTGTATTGGAAGTGTTTAATACTATTGCAACCCTGCTTTTCAATAGCCCTATCGGTGCACTTATGCCTTTTTCATCTTTTTCTTCATCATAAGCCACACCTTTACGCAGCACCCTGTCTACCCAGCCTTTTAATATAGCCGGGGGCTGTCCCCACCAATTGGGATGAATAATAATAATGCCTTCTGCTTCAGTGATTTCCTTACAATGCTGTTCTACCAGCATATCCTTGGAAACACTATTTACCAATTCATAACCTGACATAACAGCATCAAAACCTTCTTCATACAAATCATGGAAAAACACTTCATGCCCTGATGCTTTTAATTTACCGATGACGGTTTCTGCAATGGCATAATTGAAGCTTTCCTTGTTTGGATGTCCGAGAATAACAGATACTTTCATAAATACTTACCTCCAAGAATATTTGAGACGTATAAAATATTAAGAACTAAACATTATCCGCATATATTCATCATGTTACTTAAATATTCCTCCGGATATAACCATTTTCATAACTTCGGAAGTGCCTTCATATATTTCGGTTATCTTGGCATCCCTCATCATTCTTTCCACGTCAAATTCCTTAGTATAACCATTTCCTCCGTGAAATTGCACTGCCTTTGTTGTTACATACATGGCCGTTTCGGAACAGGCCAGTTTTGCCTGAGCAGCTTCAACTGTGCCTGGAAGTCCCTTTTGTCTCCTGTCTGCTGCATGATACAGCAAAAATCTGGCTCCGTCTATTCTTGTCTTCATCTCTGCCATTTCAAATGACAGAGCCTGAAACTTATCGAGGGTTCTGCCAAATTGCTTTCTCTGTTTCATGTATTGTACTGTCTTGTCAAACGCCCCTTGCGCAATGCCTAAAGCCTGAGCAGCTATGCCCAGTCTTCCCACATCAAGGGCCGTCATGGCTATTTTGAAGCCCTTCCCTATTTCACCTAACAAATTTTCTTTTGGTACGATGCAATCTTCAAAAAACAATTCAGCTGCAACAGAGGCTCTTATACCCATCTTGTTTTCTTTCTTTCCTCTTGAAAAACCCGGTATACCTTTTTCTATGATAAAGGAGCTGATTCCCCTTGTTCCTTGTGATTTATCCGTCATAGCCATGATGACATATACTTCTGCAATACCTCCGTTGGAAATAAATTTTTTTCTTCCATTAAGAAGCCAATGATCACCCTTATCCACTGCTTCTGTCTGCTGCATTGCTGCATCTGTTCCTGCTTCAGGCTCTGTCAATCCGAAAGCTCCAAGCTTCTTTCCTGATAATAATTCGGGCAAGTACTTTCTCTTTTGTTCTTCTGTTCCGTATGTAAATATGGGCCAACAGCAAAGCGCATTATGAGTCTGTACGATAACACCATGAGATGCACACACTTTTGACAGTTCTTCTATAGCCATAACATATGTAACATAATCCAATCCTGCGCCCCCATATTCTTCAGGAAAAGGCATTCCCATGACACCCATTCTCCCTAATTCTTCAATTGTCTCAAAAGGAAATCTTGCCTCTTCGTCCAGTTCTCTGACAATGGGTGCAATTTTTGTTTCAGCAAATTTTTTCATCTTCTCTTTTACCATCTGCTGTTCTTTTGAATAGCTAAAGTTCATTATCTCTCCTCCTCCATCTATATTTGAAATAACAATATCATTTATAACAAAATTATATGAATTTGAAATTCTTAAAAAATATGTAATTAGTACTTATTTCCATTTCATTTATCATTTTTATTTTATCACTTATCTTTGGAAATTTCACAACAAAATAACTATCCTTTTGCAACAATCAATTATATAATATTGGCTATTTGTGTTTTTTCACTAAAAAAATCCCCTGAAGCCGCAATAATTTCTTAAGCCGTTATATAGAGGATTTTTAATATTATAATAATTAAGATTGCTTTGGGTACAGTTTCTCAATGTCTTTTTACTTTTTCCCTTTTGCAGTCATATGATGAATTTTAATTTTGACCACTTTTGTTTTATCCCACATGGATTCCATATATTTTGCCCCTGACTCCATAAAATCTTGGGAATACTTCTCCAACAATAAGATAAGTGCTTTTCTTTTTTCATCCTGAAAAACTTCCTCAGCCTTGCCAAACGCAATGACACTTCTATACTTTGTATTGAAATCATCAGGGATTTGTTCTACATTGTTTACAACACAAAAGGATACATTATTATTAAACTCTATATTTTCAAGCTTATGACCTTCTGTTGCGCAATGGAAATAAATACAATTGTCCTTATAAGCATAATCCAGGGGTACTCCATAGGAATATCCGTTTTCTCCTACCGTCGACAAAACACCATACTCACAATTTTCCAATAACTCAAATGTTTCATCCATTGTTAATTGCTTGTTTTTTCTTCTCATTTCTTTAAACATATCCGTTCTCCTTTGGTAATTGCTTATTGATTTTAAAGATAAAAATTGACTTAAAATAACAATACCACATAACCTTAAGATAATTATATCATGAATTTTAAATTTTTCTAATGTTATACTAATTTACTCCAGTTTATTTCTTGAAAGCAATTCAAACATTTGTCTATTGTCAGTTATTTCTTCTATTGATTTAAGACCTGTCTGTTTAAGAATTTTCATTACATTTAGATTATCAAAAGGTGTCATTATGAGAGAATCCTCACCAAATTCATTGACATATTTCGTTGCATCCTCTACATCAATATTGGTGCGGGAACCACCCACGCAACCTCCGGGGCAGCCCATTCCCTCTATAAAGTTATACGGCACACTTTTTTTATTTGATAGGTCATCCAATATCTCTTTGCAATTCTGAATGCCATCCACTTTTTTTGCCTTGAGTTTTATCAGTCTGCTGGGCTCCAATCTGTTGACTACCGACTTTACAGAAAAACTTACGCCTCCGGTTCTTGCATAGATTCTTCCGCCAAAAGATGCCTGATCTTTCTCGTCTGAAGGTAAATTTTTAAAATCGATTCTTAAAGAATTGAATATTTCCTTTAATTCACGAAAATTAATAACAAAATCAATATTTCCTTTCAGCTCAGGTTCCTTTATCTCAGCCTTTTTAGCAATGCACGGCGCAACAAAGACGACTTTGGCACCTTTGTACAAGTTTTTCAAAAACCGTCCAGATGCTATCATTGGTGAAATAGATGGAGACATAAACTTAAATATTTCCGGGTAACTCTTCTTGGTCAGATTAAACCAGACTGGGCAACAGCAACTTGTTAAAAAGAAATCTTTTTCTGTCTTTACCAAGTGGCAAAATTCAAAAGCTTCTTTTATCGTAAGAATATCTGCAAAAAGTGCAACTTCAACCATATCTTCAAACCCTATAAGTTTTAGTGCCGACCTTAACTGCCCCATTGAAATATCTCCAAATTGACCGACTATTGCAGGAGCAACAGTTGCATATACTTTTGTTTCTTTGTCTTTCAGCATTTTAACCAATGGAATAAATTCTATTTTATCAGCCAATGCCCCAAAATCACAGCTTGAAATGCAAGTTCCGCAGCTTAGACACTTGTTATTGATAATAACCGGTTCTTTTCTTCGTCTATAAATATCTGCTTCAAATTTAGATGTTTCTATACTGCATTTGCAGTTTTTTTCATCGCAATATTCACATACTCCGTCTATCTTTGTTACTACCGGCTGCTCTGCCCCTTTATATTGGTTAACAATGTCCAGCTCATCCTTAAAATCCTCATTGCCACTCGGGTCCAACCCCATAGCCACACGAATATGGTCCTTGATAAAAGGAATATCCGAATCATTAAAATGATATTTCTCTTTTATCTCTGAAACCAATTGATCCAAATCTTTAATATTATTCAACTTCCCATTCCAATACTTTCTTACCAATTCTCCGAATATATGCATCCGTTTTTCCTGAAAATTCTTAAACTTTTCTTCCACCACAATAACATCCTTTCAAGCTGCATATTACTTTTAATCTATGAACTTCGAATGTGTTTATTATAATCTTAATCTTTCTTAAATATTCCAATGTTTTGATAGCTGCATATGCATTGCGGCCTGAGTTACAACCTATCTTCCTTCATTAGCTGAACATTAGTTCCGTTGATTTTGTAAAACTCCTCAGAAGCACGTTTGCCAATTCCTTCAGGGTATTTTTCAAGTGCATCCAGGTATTCTTTTTCATCTATCCCGCACAATTTTCCATCTCTCAAAATTAAATATCCATCTACTGCGGCATGAGAAACTTCATATCCCCTTGCACTATATACAAGATTGGTGACTATATTTCTCATAGGATAAGTATAGACAGGCTGCATAGAAAGACTTCTTAAATCAATTGCAATAAAATCAGCTTGCTTTCCAACCTCTAAAGATCCCACCTTGTCTCCCATTCC
>CAZKKX010000106.1:0-8500 GCA_964553505.1 uncultured Eubacteriales bacterium
ATACAATAAATATAGTGCAGTCAACATATATAGTACAGTCAGCTTTTACGATATTATCCGATTCGTCAGATATGAATTCTAAAACTAACTTTTGATCTTCTCTGATGTTGTATACACTTTCAGGCAGAGGAACCATTAAATTTCTTGCAGTACTAGCCCCTGCAATTTCAGTTCGACCTTCATAAAGAATTCGCAAAGGTCTGTCCTGTGGAGACCAAATTGATAATCTTACTTTTCCGTTTTCAACTGCTGCAGTATCTGTATCATCTTTCAATTCGATATAGAGTCGTCCGGATGCCCTTTCTAAGTCGTCATAACGAGCAAACCCAAGAGCTAATTCCATGCCTGCTGGTATCAAATATTCTCCAAGCTTTATAGGCACACCTGCCAATACTGCTGTAACATCATCATCAATAAGATCAGCTTGAGTCAGAGTAGTCATATACATATCATTATACGCCATTAAGCACACCTCCTTTATACATACATTTTCGTTTTAGTTTGAGCCGGTTGATTGATTATAGGTCTAATAGACTGATCTCGTGGAACGATACTATCGACTTTACGTGCAACTCTTTGCCCCATTGCGAAAGTTAGCAAAAGCATTGCACTACCAAGTACTAAGCCAAACCAGTCATTGAGATTGAAAATATTACCTTTCCCTCCTGTTGGAAGTTTGAAATCTCCAAGACTTCCTATTTTTGCCATAATGTCAACTCCTTCCATTATCAATGTTTACAATTATATTAAACAAAACATTCACTTGTATTGTCAAAGGTAAAAGCACAAGTAATAAGAGACTTTACAGCCTCTTATTACTTATTTTTACTTGTACTTCTTTTTCATTTACATATTTATACAAATTTTCTACAAGCTCCTCTAAATTCCTAATTCTACGGGTTAATATTTGTATATCTTCAATGTTAATTTCCCTAACTTTTTCCTGCCGTATGCTTTCCCTTATATATTCCTTTGCCGTTTCTTCCCCATGGACTCTACACAGGCATATCAAATCATCAATTAAAGCTTGGTCGATATGATGTCCCAAATGCTCATATTCTTGTAACATCAAATACATTCTATGGCTTAAAGAAGTAACGTTTTTCAAATTTCTCAAACTCATATTCTATATGCCCCCTCTAAGTTTACATTGTCATATACACAAAAGTTATAAGCTTCTTTTTGATTTCCTATACGGTGTTTCAAATCTTCATAGTCAATACCTTTTCGCCGGAAGTATTCTTTTTCCATGCCTGTAAAGAATATATATTGTTTATCGCATTGAGTATAGATCGTATAAGGCACATCCGCAGGTCTTTGGCTTATAAACACAGCATTTAGCCCCCAGGTTAAACCACGATTAGCAACTCTTTTAAGTGCAATCTTAGATTCTTTTCTATTCGATAACATATGTACTTCATCAATTGCAAAGACAATCGGTTTCGACTTTTGAAACTGCCCGAATAACGTTTCAACCAACATACAAAATTCACAGCTTGCTACAAAGTCGGCATTTTCGCCCATAAATTCTGGTATATAGTTTATTTTACCACCATTTTTCAAAGCTTTTACGATCAGATCAATGTTATCCAATCGAGTAGCTTTTATAAAACCTTTGACAGTCTCATTCTGTGGATTGAAAAATAATACTGGCTGCCTTGTTTTTTGCAGTTCATGTATAGTGAAATAGGTTTTGCCGGACTGCGTCATGCCACAGACGAATGAGTGAACACCTTTAAAGATGTCCTTCTCTTTAAAAATAGTTACTTCTCCCAAGCCTGACCACCCGCTTTTTGTTCTTTACTGCACCGAACCGCACCAATAATAATATCTACTAAAGCGAAACCTTCACTAATAGCACCAACGAAGCCGGACAGCCCTCTTAAAACCTGAGCCAGCCCTTTACTTCCTGAAAAGTTCAAAGGATTTTCGATATAATCATCAATAGATCCTGCCCCGGTAGATGTCTTTACAAAGTCAAATATACCGCTTAAGTTAATCCCTGCTTCCTGATTAGGAGCAACACTCTCGTTTTCGCTTTCAGTTTTTCCTATAGATGGAGCTTCCTTTACTTTTTCAGATATCATATCATTAATTGTTCTTTCTTCCATTTCTAACCCTCCTTTAATCGTACACATTCCCGGCTTGGTCTACATATAAACCGCCTTGCTCTATAAATTCAGCTTCCACCGGATCAGCAGGATTTAATAATCTGCAGCCATCCGGTATTTCCCTTTTTCTTTTCTGCCCCGATACTTGTCTACTATTTCTTTTTCCTTCATGCACTTGTCTTTTATGCAAGAATAGCCCTTTCTCATTTTTAAATTCTTTGCCGCAGATATCGCATTTAACCATTTTTAGCTTTTCCCCCTTTCAAAAACCCTTCTTAAAGCATGTCCAATGGTATTATCAATCAGTATTTCTCTCTGTCGCCTTTGAACTATTCCGGTAATTACGAGAAATATAAGATTACAGACATGCCAAGTTATTACGAATATTACGAACAATAAAGCTATTTCCCAAAATGTCATTTTCACACTTCCTTTCAAATCAATTAAACCCATAAGCATAATCATCATAATAACGGATAAGGTCTTTTATTTTCTTGATACTACAGCGAAAATCCATTCCAAAAACAAGACCGCAAAACTCATTTTCTACTTTGAAGCTTTCAAACCTTTTAGCTATCCTCCCCCCTATCTTAAAATGTTTGGCTTTTTTTCCCCATTCCTGAAAGACTGTATCTCTTTGTTTTCTGCTAAAAAATGCAACGTATGTCGAGGGTTTTAGAAGCCCATCACTATGTAAAAATCTTTTAGAATATAACAATTTATTTGTCAAACAATAGTTATAATCACCTTCAAGCCCTTTTCCAACATATTTAGCCATATAACCGGCAAGATCATATTGGTCCCTTCTTTCATTGTCCGGCTGTCCATCTATCCTCTTATTTTTCAACTTTTCCAGATACACAAAGCCATTGCCCCAAATTGCTTCTACGTTTCTGCCCTTGTCATAGTCTTTTGGTAATCTCCCTGCTTCTATATCTTTCAATACTCTTTTATAGTTCACTGGTATATAAGGCATATTAAAAAAAATTACATGGTAATGCCAAACGTACCTATTTCCATAATCCTTATTTTTCTGTAATTCGGGCACTGCTACATATTTCAAAAAGGCTTCATCCGCTCCAAAAGTATAATTCAATCGCTTAATACCATTTTTGAACTCATTATTTGCTTTTTTTCTGTCCTTTACATCGTTTCTAAAAGTGAGAGTCATTACCTTTACAGTATGCTTTTTATTCCTGAAACACTTCCATTGTTTCAGATTACAAGCTACATAGTTATACAACTTTTTTCTTGCATTCCGTCCACTCTTTCGAAAGCGTTCAATACTATCTATTTTTTTATGTTTTCCTTTGACTTGATCTCCTTTGTTTTTCCTATAGCCTGCACCGACAGGACGCTCATAGAACCGCACTTTCACGCTGTCCCCTGCTATATGTAATTTTGCATTATATTTCACAAAAGCTAAGTTATCTTTATAAAAGATTCCAGCACCGTCCGACACATTTAGATAACCTTTACTCATTTTTTCAACTCCATTCGATGGATTTTCAACGGTTTAGACACGATTTTCGCCTGATGTGGTACGGTATTCAAGTTAAGTATTACGCACTTTGTCCAAAAGTTTTTCCAAAAACAATAAATCAACTTCTAAGGATTTCTTATAATCACCTTTATAATTCTTCAATCTCTTACGTTTATCGCAAATACGTTCCATCAAAGCAAACTCAATTTGCATTAATTCATCCCAAGTAAATTCTCTAACAAATAAATCTTTCATATTTCTACATCCTTCCTATTCAAAATTGTTCTCAAAGCCCTAATTCTTTTACTGTCTTTCGGAAACGAACCAATTTTCTCAAAATGAAAATAAAACAGATGTCCAGCAGTGAACGGATAAACCCTGCATACCGATTCACCGATCACCATCATAAAATCAGTATTGGGATTTTCCTTCACAGCTAAGAACATCTTTTCCAGTTCAGATAGATTCATTTTTTCCATTTTTTACCTTCCTTTACTTGTGTTTTTCTTGTAAAATATTGTCGAAAGCAAAAACAAAAAAAAGCAAGAAACTTTTTAGTTACTTGCGTATTTTAATAAGAAAACGTTCATTTTTCAACGTTTCTAAAGGTCAAATATACATTTTAGGAATAGTTTAAAGTGTTTTTAGCATTGCCTTACTTCTTCTTTAAATATAATGTAGCTATAAAGTGTGTATTTTCACATACTGAAAAATATTTATAAATAAATAAAGAGTATTAATTTAAATACCCTTTCAACTCTTAAATAAAAATTTAGTTATAATGTCCTCTACAGCTTGCTATATAGATATTTTCATCATCAATACTATAGATTAATCTATGAACTTCGGTTATCCTTCTACTCCAAAATCCTGATAATTCATGTTTTAAAGGTTCAGGCTTTCCTAATCCTTCATTTCCGTTTTTTTCAATGTCTCTGATTAGTTCATTAATTTTCTTCAGTATTTTTTTATCTTCAGATTGCCAATATAAATAGTGATTCCAGGCAACATCTGAAAAAATTTTATTCATCTATCAGCTCTCTTTTCTGTCCTTTATTTATTTTTAGCTGTTCTATGGACTTTAATAGTTCGTTATAGTACGTTGGATTACTTCGGACATAGAGATTTTCTAATAGGTTATTATATTCTGCTTCAGACATCATGACGACGTTTTCGCCACGTTCACGAGTTATAATAATTGTTTCAAAATCATTTGTAGCTTTATCACAAAAATCTTTAAACTTCTGCCTTACGGCTGAAAAACTTGTTGCTATCATATTAACGCCTCCTTTGATATATATTGTACTACACATTGTACAATTATGCAATAAAATTACTACTTTACTTTTTCCTGCAATTTTTACAGATGCCATATACTTTTACTGTGTGGTTATTAATTTCAAACTCATAACTCTTTTCAATCTGGTTTTCCAATTCATCCATTAAATCCAAATTAACTTCTATTATTTTTCCGCATTTCTGACAAATTAAATGATGATGATTATGTAAACTTTCGTCTTCGTTTATTTCGTATCTGCTTTTGCCGTCGTCAAAATCATGTTTTATAGCTATTCCTGAATCTACAAAATGTTGAAGTGTACGATATATTGTAGCGATTCCCAAATTAGAATTTTTTTTTGAAATTTCATTTTGAATTTCTTCTGCCGACATATGCTTCTCTTTATTGTTAGAAAGCAAATTAAAGATATCTTTTCTTTGACGAGTAATCTTTAATCCTCTTGATTTTAGTTTTTGATTCAGAAATCTCAGGCCCATTTCGAACTCCTTTTTCAGGTATTTTTTAAATAATCTAAATAACTCTGAAGTATAACAACAGCTGCCATCTTGTCAATTACGCTTTTTCTTTTCTTTCTGGTCAAATCTGCCAGGATCAATATATCTTCAGCTATAACAGTAGAAAATCTCTCATCCCATGAGATTAATTCAATTTCTTTCCTACCTGTGCTTTTTAATTTGTTTTCGAGCTTTTGTTTGAATTTATATATTTTTTTTGTTTGTACGCTGTCAGAACCATTGAGATTTTTAGGTATTCCTATAATGATTTTGCCTACACCGTGTTCTTCTAAAATTTCAATTATTTTATCAGTATCATTTTTAATATTGGTTCTTTGAAGAGTCTTTAATCCTTGAGCGGTTAAATGCAATTCATCACTTAATGCAATCCCTATGGTTTTATCTCCAACGTCTAATCCTATATATTTCATATACACCTCTCTTTTGTTGGTTGCCCTATTTTTAAATGATTTTAATACAGAACTGGGGGCACCATGATCCGCAGTAACCGCATAAAACGCATTTTGACGTATCAACAACTACCTTCCCCTCTGAAATTTCAAGAGCATTATGTGAACAATGACGTACACATTCACCGCATAATTCGCACCAGAAATCGACCAAAAGCCTTCTTTTTGTTTCTGATATTCGTTTTCTCATCGCATCCGGAACAGGTGAATTTTCAAATATTAAGGTGTTTACTTTTATTTCATCTATGGTTCTCATTCCAATCGCAGCAGAGTGAAGATATTTGAAATTTAAAATATAATTAAAACACTCATCTGATCTTTTAAGAAGATTACCGCCTCCAAGAATTTTCATGGCATAAATACCTTTTCCATCAAGGTATGCTTTTTTTATCGCCTCTTCCATTTCTGTTATGTTACCGTCTTGAATGCCCAGTCCCCTAAAATTTATTATAGGATGGATAACATCTATAAGCGGAGACTGGATCCCGGCTAAAACAGCTGAAATATGATGGGTAGATAAACCTATTGCTTTTATGATGCCCTTTTCTTTCATTTTATAAAAATATTCCAGTGCCTTCATATGTCCCCGAAGAGTTTCAGGGCTCTCCTGCTCATGAAGAGAGAATATATCTATATAATCGGTATTCATTTCATTTAAAGCCTTATCCAAGCTGTATTTAGCAGTTTCTTCATCATAAGCATAGGATTTAGTAGATATGATAAATTTTTGCCTTTTGTTTATTTTTAGAGCATAATTTAAGTAAGGATAAGTTTTATATAGTTCTGCCGTATCAAAAAAATTGATGCCGTATTTCAACGCTTCGCAAATTAATTGGGCACCTTCTTCAATGCTTAGATTCGCTTGAAGTGGCCCCATTGACAAAGTTCCGAAGCAGAGCTTGGACACTTTTAGACCTGTATTTCCTAAATCATTTAATTCCATTTAAATCTCCAATAAAATATTGGCGGACATCTGTCCGCCTTGTATTACACTATAATTTTTTAGTTTCGATAAATAGTTTTATCAACTCTTCTAAAAGTTCGTCTCTTTCAATATTTCGAATCAGATTTCTTGAGTTATTATGACTTGTGATATAAGATGGATCCCCAGATAGAATATAACCAACCAATTGATTAACAGGATTATATCCTTTTTCTTCTAATGCCTTATACACGGATATTAATATTTCTTCGGCTTTCTGTCTTTTTTCATTTTCGACATTAAACATCATTGTCTTTTTACCGTCGAAATCTTTCATAGAAACACCTCGTCTCCAATTGATTGTTGAAATCATTATATCAGATGTACAATGATAATAACAAGGTCAATTGAGAACTTGAAATTAAATTGTAATATTTTTCAATATTTTTTCAGATAAAGCCAAAGCTTCATCTGTTTTTGAAGGGTCTTTCCCCCCTGCTTGTGCCATATCTGCTTTTCCGCCACCGCCACCGCCGGCAACAGCAGCAACTTCTTTTATCATTTTCCCTGCATGAACTTTACCCAATAAATCTTCTGTAACAGAGATTAAGAATATGACTTTTGCTTCATTTACAGATGCGAATACAATGACAGCTTTACTCATATTTTCTTTAATATCATCTGTCATACTGCGCAGATCTTTAATATCTGTATTGACAAACTTATGTTTAATTAAATTTATGCCGTTGATATTAATTTTATGACTTAAAATGTCATCTAAAGAACTTTTAATTAGTTTGTTTTTTAAGGTTTCAAGTTCTTTTTTACAGTTTTTATGATCATCATTTAAACTTTCAAGCTTCTGAATAACATTATTAGTATTGGATTTCATGATATTTTGGATATTATTTAAAATAGTATCAAGTTGAATAAGATGTTGATAGACATTTTGTCCCGTAATGGCTTCAATTCTTCTTATTCCTGCCGCAACACCGTTTTCACTCAAGATTTTAAAAATACCTATTTGTCCGGAGTCATGTACATGTGTACCACCGCACAGTTCCATGCTATAATCACCAATTTGTACAATTCTGACTTTATTTCCGTATTTCTCACCAAATAATGCAGTAGCGCCTTTTTCTATAGCTTTTTTGAGTTGGGATTCCTCTGCACTTATAGGAAGATTATTATAAATAATTTCATTTACTTTTTCTTCTATTTTTTTCAGGTCACGTTCTGAAATGCTTTCAAAGTGTGTGAAATCAAATCTTAACCTTTTATCTGTTACTAATGATCCGGATTGTTCTACATGTTGACCGAGAGTTTCTTTTAAAACTTTATGCAAGATATGTGTGGCTGTATGATTTCTCGCTGTAGCATATCTTGAATCGCGATGAACTTTTGAAGCGATTTTTTCTTTTTGATTTATAGTACCTTTTTTTATGATACAGTCATGCACGTGTATATCTTTCACTTTTTCACATGATAGAACCTCAATCTCACATTCTTCATTTACTAATCTCCCCGTATCTCCTATCTGACCGCCGCTTTCTGCATAAAATGGTGTTTTATCCAGGATAATTCTGACTTTATCTCCTTTCTTTGCAGAGTTTACAGGACTATTTTCGTTTATAATAAAGATAACGATTGATTCATCTGTCAGCTTATCATAACCAGTAAACTGTGTTTTACCGATATGCTCCATGTCTAATTGGATGCC
>CAZKKX010000107.1:0-8411 GCA_964553505.1 uncultured Eubacteriales bacterium
AGTAATGGCTATTTGATAATCATTATAATTTGCACTGCTTACAGTAACATTGAAGGTAGCTGATTTTCCTGCATCCATTGCTGCCGCATCAAAAGTCAGAGTATTATCTGAAACAGGGAAATAATCCGTAATTAATCCATCGCTATTATTCGCAAGGCTTACGGTGCCATAACTAATGTTCACAAAGCCCGAAGGGAAAGATAAGTCGGAAAAATCAAAAATGACCCCAAGCGAAACAGTATTGGCGACCACTTGCTTTGTGCCTATAACGGCGGAACCCGTATAATTTACCTTATTGATGGTAAAAAGAGCGGTTCCGCTGCTTCCTGCATAGTTTCCGATACCGGTAATGATAATAGACCCTTCATCAATGCCGGCATCGATATTCGAACCATAGGATATGGTATAATCCGTGTTTTCAACTAAAGTTGTACTACCATCTTTTACAATAGGTTCAGGTGTAAGCTGACTTCCGGTATAGTCTTGACCGGAAATAGCATCAACTGTAAAGGTTATTTCCTTTGACAGGATGTTCACCTTAATATTACTTGGCTGGGTCAATACATAGTTATCTTTATCCGTACCGGATAAGGTTATTTCGCTAATAGATACAGTTTTATTATTTCCTGCATTTGCATTATTGGCAACGCCGGTGGCTGGGATATTTGCTGTTACTGTATCGCCATTTATTAAACCTGCCAGAGTGCCTCCTGATATATTTATAGAGGTTGTTCCGTCATATTCTCTGTCATCTGCTTTTATTCCTGAAAGGGTAATGGATTTAGGTTCAATGGTTAAGTTTGCGGTATTTTTACCTATATGCGTTTCGTTTTCGTATTGTGCAGTCACATCATAACTGCCGGACTTGACTGGTGGCGTACTGCCTGAATAAGGAGTTCCGTCTAAGGCAACACCGTTATAGGAGTAGCTCCAAACCCCGTCAGCTAATGTGGTAGTTGGATTAGGAGTATAGGACTCGCCGTATGTTATTGTACTGTCACTGAAAGATATGGTGTCATTGCCGTTTTCTTTTGCTGAAACTGTTACAGATATTTGCTTGGTAGCAGCAGCACTATATTCATGTTCGCCGGTACCGCCAATATTTACTGCTTCTGAATCTATATTGATTGTTATAGCTCCCGGGGTTCTGCCTGTAAGATTGGACTCGGACAGATGGGCATAATCCGATGTTCCGCCTTCTATGGAAAAAGCAAGTATGGCACCGGGGGCGTTGCTTGATGAAATAGTTGATAAATCCAATGTATTATTTACTGATAAAGTTTGATCGGATGCCGTTATGACTTGAGTTGCAGTAGTGATATCTGCAGTTGCGCCGGAATAAATATTGTCTCCTGAGTTAAACTTATAATTATTTGCTTTGGCAGTATCTTTCAAACCAATGGTGATAATGGTGGGCTTTCCAGATTTAACAAATTCATCATCCGTATACTGAGCAGACAATACTTCATAATCCGTACCCAGTATCATACTGTCTATATCTCCGTTCAACGACGCAGACATAACGGAAGATGCCAGGATATCAAGCGTTCCATCATAAGGTTTTGATGCTATTGTAGCATTTGCTATGTTTATGGGCTTTTGTGTAATAACGAAGCTATAAGAGCCAGCTGCCAAAGAAAATTGATAATCCGGATTATTTATTTCTGCGTCCGGTGCAATGGATATAGCATAACTTCCGGCATTTTCGCCTGCATCACGGTCCAAAAGGGAACCTGACAGGGAATCACTGTCTACAAGTGCACTATGGTCATAGTCGAGAACCGGGTCGGCATCTCCGTAAACCTTAGTTTGGGTTACAGGTGTTGGAGTAATGGTAACCGATTTGCGGTTGACGCTTATGGTGTAATCTTGAGTTTTGTCAGTATAATTGGTAGATGTTCCTGTTGCTGTTATAACAAGGTTGCCGGCTCCGGTAAAAGTTAATGTATTGCCGTCGATAGTGCCGGGACCCTCTGTAACAGAATAAGACACATTGGATGTCTGACCGTCATAAGTTAACTCTAAGATAATGGGATTATCTCCGTAGGTTTTTTCTGCAGGAGGTAAAACACCTTGAAATTCAAGAGAAAGACCTTTTTCAACCGCTCCATAAGCAATGGTGATATTTTGATTGCTATTTTGTTCATCGGTTACGGTAATGGTGGCAGTGCCGCCTGATGCTACGGCATCGGGAGTTCCGGAAATCGTACCGGAGTCACTGATACTTGCCCATGACGGTAATCCAACGGCAGAAAAACTGTAGGGCAATTTACCGCCGATAACGCCAGATGAGACATCAATAGGTGTAATGGCACTTCCTACGTTGGAAGTTGGAATATCATATTCTGAGCTATCCGTAAAAACAAGAGGAGCATAAGAAGCCGGGGTTGAGTCAGAAGCAATTCCCAATGGAGAGTCTGAATAGTTTCCGCTTGAATCTGCAATTGCCTTGGTCTTAGCAGTATATGAAAGCTCTGCTACAATTATCGTATCCTCAAGAGGGATATTTTGTAAAACGTCTTTTTCAACATCGGTTATGGTTTTAACGAGATTCGTTCCCTGGTAAACTTCGACTGTGTAAGAGTCAATTCCTGTACTATTCACTGAATCAGAAACAGTAAAAGAAAGACCTCCGTTAGCAGAATCCGAATTCAATGCTACGGATGGTGCAGTCAACACAATGGAGTGGATATTTACCGTTACATCCGAAGGCTGTACCAAGCTGTAATTGGGTGCTGCGCTTCCGGTAAGGGCAAACCCTGTAACAGTTACTGCCTTGCCATCAGCTGCATCGGCATCACTGATAGAGGCTTGAGCTTCCGATTTATCCAATAGTACATTTTCCTCATCAGTTGAAATGACACCCGAAAGAACGCTGCTGTATGTATTTAAGTCAATTGAGGTATTGCCTGCTTCATAACTTCTGTCAATAGCTGCCGTTCCGGTAACACTTAATTCTTTTTGTTCGATATTAAAAGAAATACTGCTGCTTCCTGTATATGTTGGGTTTTCTTCAGGGACAGATATTACCAGCTCATATGTACCTGCATTGCTGGGTGGCGTTGTACTGTTATATCCTCCGCCATCGGTGCTTATATAGGTATATAGTAAATCTTCCTCATCCAAATCAGCACCTGTAACGGAAAGTATTCCCCCGATAGTAACAGGTTGGCCGTCATATATTTTGTCATCTACGGTAATACCGCTGATGCCGACAGAGACTTTATTAGGCACCTGATATTCAGAGATTTCTCCGCCGGAAGTCGATATTGAAACGATAAAGAGAGATTTATCAGTGTCTGCTCCGGTATAGAATATGTATTGAGTACTTCCGGAAACTGCTGTAGCCATACGAGTATGACTGGAATTGATTCCTGTGGTTAAAACATTATCGGTTGAGGAAGTACCATTTTGGAAAAGAAGTAAATTTGAAGAATTTATAGCTGCATAAAAAAGGTCTCCGTTGTCATCTATATACAGGTCTGCAGCCTTTCCGGAGAAAGAAACACCCGTGCCTGCCGAATCATTGGTTGCAAGGAATAAAGAGCTTCCATTTTTATAAAGAGAATAAATATTTGTTCCGTCACTTGCGATTTTATATAATTCCGGGCTTATATAAGAAATATTATAGATTTCTGTGCCGTTATTGTTGAAGATTTTATATCTGTGAGTAGTATCCCATGTTCCATAACTAAAACGAGATCTCCCTTCATGGTGAAATCCAATGTATGGAGTATCATTGGCAATGACAATTTTACTGGGGTTTTGAGGTATGTTATATTGTCCATTACCGCTCTCATAATAGCCGTCACCATAGCAGACGACATGAGATGTAAAGCTTCCGCTTTCATTGGAGCAGTAGACTATATCTGAAAATTCATAACCTTCATAACTCCAACCACCTCTTGATCCGCCTTTTGTGTCATACCATGTCAGATGAACATCATCATCTGTCGATAATGCAATATCGGGGCTCGAGAGAGTACCGTCATCTGTTGGTTCATTTTTCTTATCCAAATTAAAGCTGTTGAATACTTCGGCTGAGGACCATGTACCCCCTGACTTAAAGGTGTAACCAACATCATCATAGTTATCCGTATTGGTAAATATATAAGCAATATGTGGATTGCCTCCGGAATCTATAGTCATAGATGCATCCTTGGCTGCAACAGAGCTGCCGCCAGGTCTGACTGCTTCCTGAATCCATTCGTTTGTAGAAGGGTCATAGATACCATAATACAGAGTGCCGCCTGTTACAATACCGTCTGAACTATTACCTCCGTATATAAATAATACCCCGATTCTTCCGTCGAGCAGAGTTTCTGCGCTATAGATATAGCGTTCGGTAGTTTCTGCCGCATTTGCAGTCATAGGTGTTATTACAATCATCGATGCAATAATTGTAATCGTTAAAAGAATTAAAAAAATCTTATTACGCATTCTATTCCTCCTTATGAATTTTTTTGTGTTTACGTGCTTTTTATTCCTTTGCTGTACTTCTCTAAATCCGGATATTTAGTAAAATGTACCTTTAAATCCCTTTTAAAAATGTTAGGAAAACATTGTTTTGTGCTGTGAGTGTTACCTCGACATAAATTATAAAAGAAAAGAGAGGAAAAATTAGAATTCTATCGCATTTGTCATTGTCAAAATCCTGACATGTATTATGTCAAAATAATTGAAGAGCCATAAGGTGTTTGATATAATAAAATAGGAGAGGTGAAGTTATGTTATTTCATGAAAAGCTTGATTTTATCATGAGTTTAACGAAAACAACAAATAGTGCACTTTCAATGCATATTTCTTTGGATGCATCGCATATAAGCAGATTACGCAGAGGAGAAAGAAGGCTTGTGCGAGATGCAGATTACATAAAAAAGATGTCAGCATATTTTGCACGTCAATGCGTCCAAGACCATCAAAAGAAAGCGTTACTGGAGGCTATGAACAAGCCTTCGGATTTGTGTAATGATATAGAAGAAACGACAGAACTTATCTATCTTTGGTTCTTGGATACAAGTGCATCTAAGGTTAACTATGTAAAAGGATTTTTAAAAGGACTGACTCAATCAGAAGCAGAAAAAGGACATAATATTTTAGAGGGCATGGCATATTCAGATAGTTCCAAAATAAAATCAGGGGTATACTTGTATTATGGTTTTAAAGGAAAGAGGGATGCTGTGATAAGATTTTTGTCCATGGTCTTAGAATCCCCAAAACCATGTGAATTGCTTTTGTATAGCGATGAATCCATGGAATGGTTGATTGAAGATGTAGTGTTTATGGCAAAGTGGGCGGATTTATTATGCAGGGTAATTGAGAAAGGAAACCGGATTAAGATAATTCACACGGTGAGCAGAAACCTTAATGAAATGCTGGAAGCTTTATCAAAGTGGGTACCGCTTTATATGACCGGAGCCATTGAACCTTTTTATTATCCCAAAAAACGAGATGGTATTTTTAAACGAACATTGTTTATCGCGCCCAATGAAGCTGCAATAACGTCCAGTTCTATTGATTCTATGGCAGACAGAGCTGTAAACATTTTACTTCAAGATAAAAATTCGGTGATTGCATTAACTGAAGAATTTAATGAATATATGAATCTATGCAAACCGCTTATGCGTATTTTTACAGATAATGATAGACTGAAATATTTGAATACCTTGGATGAATTTGAGAAAGAATCGGGGAATGCAATCGCAAAAACAGGAAATCTTTCCATTGTAACAATGCCGGATTCCATAGCCAAATCAATAATTGAAAGATCAGATGCTATTGAGAAAAAGAAGCTTATGGAATATGTTTTAGAAAGGAAGAAAAGGTTTCTTAATAATTTAAGAACAAATCATTTTTGTGAAATTATTCAGCTTCCGAATGTTTCATCGGTAAAAAAAAGTTTATTAGAGGTGAATTATTTTGGATTAACGGGTTTTTCAGATGTAAGATACCAAGCAGAAGAGTATAGAAAACACATTATAAATGTAATAGAGCTTTTACAGACATATGAGAACTATGATGTAGCTATAAGTAGAACTAAGGCGATGGATGAATACAAACTTTATGTTAAAGAAGATTTAGGTGCTATTGTTATAAAAACAAACGAGCCCCATATCATTTTTGCAATCAATGAAAGCAATATGACTGCAGCATTTTGGGATTATTTAAATATTATGTTCAGTGAAAACAAGTTAGGCAAAAATAAAACTATAAAACTACTCCAAGGGGTAGTGGATGAGTTGACCAAGGCAAATGAAGAACGGACAGAGGCCGAATAATAACTATAAGACTTAAAGATATGATACATATTTTTTTCATTTTTCTTTTAACGGCTTTTCTATCTTATCTATCACCTCAATTTTTTAACCAAATTGCTAAAGTCATTCATATTTATACAACAGTATTCAATTAATAAGTTACTTTGTCTTCAGTCTGAAACGGAAAAAATTCCGTTGTTTTTTTTGTCTAATTTCAAAATTCCATTTTATTTTTCATATCTAAAATTCTTATTTTTTAAATATTTCTGATTATACTTTTAAATTATTTACCTACTTTTATGTTTCAATTTGTAGAATGCCGATGGATGCAAAAGAAATAGACAAGTGTTTACATCAAACAATTATTAACGACTTCACGCTTCAGCAAAATATTCTTTTGTAGTTTGTAATAATTATGTACGAGTAGTTAAATCCGTAATCAAGGAAAAAGTGGAGGCTAATAATACCTGAAATAATTGGGCGCTTAATTCAGGTGAAAGGCCAATAGCTCAACTGGTCACATTACTGATTCGGCTTTTGTTTGCAGATCAAAAATTAATAAAGATGATTTCGGTACTCAATGTGTAATTTATGAAAGGAGGAAAAAATGATACGAAAACGGAAAAATAAGATGACCGCGTTTTTTCTATTGGCGTTAATGTTGGTTCTATCAATTTGTCCAAGTGAAGTTATGGCAGCACAATATTTAAACGGTTCTGCTGTGAAAGGGGCAGATGAAATCGTAACATTTTTTATTGGGCAGGAATATTACAAGAAAGGAAGCGCTACCGTAGAAACAGATGTAGCACCCTATATCAAAGATGACAGGACTATGGTGCCGGTTGCTTTTGTTGCCTTTGCTCTCGGGATTGATGAGGTTGAATGGATAGAAGAAAGCCGGACAGTAAAAATCAAGAGAGGTAAGGACAAAATAGAAATTAAAATTGGCAGTAAAAAGCTGATGATTAACGGAAAGACACTCTTAATGGATACAGTTGCTGAAATTAAAGATATTGGTGATGGTGGCGGGCGTACCATGCTACCAATTGCTTTTATCGCCAAAGCGCTGAATATAGGTTATCGGTGGGACGGCAATATACGAAGCGTAGATTTTTACGGCTATTCAGAAATTATTGGAGTTGAGGGAGATTATGGACCGCAAAAAGATTTTGAGACCATAGCAGGCAATGTAATAGTAACAGCAGGTGATGTGAGTTTAAACAATATGGTAATCAAAGGAAATTTGACTATAGCTGAGTCCGTAGAAGACAAAGATGTATATCTGAACAATATTATTGTCGAAGGAAATACTTGTATTCATGGTGGCGGTAAAGACAGTATTCATATCAACGGTGGATCATTTAGCGGAGATATAATTATTGAAAACACATCGAAAGATGGTATTCGGATAGTAGCTAAAAATGCAGAAGGTGTTAACATTATTATCGCAGAAGATGTGAAAGAAGAGGTGATATTGGAGGGTACCTTTGATAGTGTTGAGATATTAGCAAGAAATGCAAAGGTATCAACAAAAGGGCGGACTACAATAGAAAATCTAATTGTAAGTGATATAGATGATATTGTACTTGAATCAAGGACCATTGTAGAAAATATGGTATTTAATACGCCTGTGACGGTATATGCATATGGAAGAATAAAAGCAATTTATGTAAATTCTAACGATGTGAATATTTACACTGATGCGCCTCCTTCGATACATGATGTTGCTAAAGGCAAGGATCCTGCATCAATCATGCCTTTTCCAAAAGAAAAGAAAAGAAGTAGTAGCAGTAGATCCGGAATAGTCCAGGTTAGCAATATCGAAGTTTCTCCTACAAGCATGACTTTAGTAGCTGGTGGTGAAACTGGTTTTATAACTGCGACAATAAGCCCTCAAAATGCATCAAATAAGAATGTGATCTGGAGCTCCAGCAATCCTGAAGTTGCAACGGTTGATAATGGAACTGTTACTCCGAATAGAACAGGCTCTTCTATCATTACGGCAACTTCAACTGCAAATAGGAGTGCATCTGCAATTTGTGCGGTTACGGTCAAACCGCCGACTTGGGTTCCCAAAGATTTTTCATTGACTTTGATAGGAGAAGGATTAACTTCAGACCCTGATGCAGAAGCGATTCAAAAGGATAGTGAAGT
>CAZKKX010000108.1:0-8374 GCA_964553505.1 uncultured Eubacteriales bacterium
TTGTTCATCCGAAGAAAATGAAGCGCAATTTATAAAGGAAATGTTTAATGTTCTATATGAAGGATATGATGTAGTACATCTGCATACATCTTTTTGGAAAGGGTTTTGGGCGGAGAAGCTGGCTATAGAAAGAAAATGTCCAATAGTTATTATACATGCTCATAGTACTATGGTAGACATTTTAGATGATCAAAAGCGGGAAAACGCCATAAAAAAACATAATTATTATAAAGATAAACTTCCTTTAGAATACGCCACTGATTTTTGTGCTTGCTCTAAACCTGCTGCGGAGTGGCTTTTTGGGGAGCAAATTCCAAGGGAAAGAATTTACATATTAAAAAATGCCATTGATGTATCAAGGTATAGTTACTCTTCAAAAATCAGAAAAGCTTATCGTGAAAAGTTAGATATTAATGGATGCTTTGTTGTAGGTCATATAGGAAGATTTGCATACCAAAAAAACCATGATATGTTAATAAGAGTATTTAGGAAAGTATATGATAAGATACCTAATGCAAGATTGATGTTGATAGGCGGCGGTGAACTGGAATATAAAATCAGGCAACAGGTCAAGGTATATGGATTGGATAACGCAGTGATGTTTATGGGAAAGCGTACAGATGTACCTCAGTTGCTTCAAGCCATGGACTTTTTTTTATTACCTTCTCGCTTTGAAGGGTTGGGACTAGTTCTTGTAGAAGCACAGGCGGCCGGATTAAAATGCCTTGCAAGCAAAGAAGTTCCGGCAGAAGTGAGAGTTACACCGAACCTAGAATTTATATCCGATGATATTTCGGAATGGGTCGAGGGTATTTTACGGTCTGTTAACTATCAAAGGCAAAAGGTAGACGATTTGATTGCTCAATCTGGCTATGATCTCAGAGAACAAATAAAAGTTTTGGAAAAGTTATATTCAGGAGAGGATATTTCAAAAGACTGTCCATGTGCGGCAGATGAAATAGATGAAAGGACATTCTAAAGGGGGTACATATTTTGTTTAAGGATAAAACTCTTATGATCACAGGTGGGACAGGTTCTTTCGGAAATGTTGTATTAAAGCGATTTTTAAATACAGGCATCAAGGAAATACGTATTTTTTCAAGAGACGAAAAAAAACAAGATGATATGAGGAAGTTTTATAATAACAACAAAATCAAATTCTATATAGGAGATGTAAGAGACTATAACAGTGTACAAAGCGCAATGTTTGGAGTAGACTACATCTTTAATGCGGCTGCTTTGAAGCAGGTGCCTTCCTGTGAGTTTTTTCCGATGGAAGCAGTCAAAACCAATGTAATAGGTGTGGATAATGTACTGACAGCGGCCATTGCAGAAGGTGTAAAGAAGGTCATTTGCCTTTCTACGGATAAGGCAGCATACCCCATTAATGCTATGGGAGTCAGTAAGGCCATGATGGAAAGAGTTTTTGTTGCAAGATCTCGTACTACAGATAAGACCGTGATCTGTGGAACAAGATATGGAAATGTTATGTGTTCAAGAGGTTCTGTCATCCCTTTGTTTATTGAGCAGATTAAGCAAAGTAAGCCTATTACTATTACAGACCCCAATATGACAAGGTTCATCATGAGCCTTGAGGAGGCGGTAGAGCTTGTCTTATTTGCTTTTAAAAATGCTCAGCCAGGAGATATCATGGTACAAAAAGCGCCGGCTTGTACCATAGGTGTTTTAGCCCAAGCCTTAAAAGAAATATTTAATGCTGATAATGAAATACAATTTATTGGTATAAGACATGGTGAAAAAACATATGAAACCCTTCTTACCGAAGAGGAGTGTCTTCATGCAAAAGACTTAGGCAATTACTATCAGATTCCGGCCGACAATAGGGATCTAAACTATGAGCAGTATTTTGAAGTGGGCAAAAAGAAGAAGCCCATCCTGACAGCATTTAATTCAAACAACACAGACATTTTAAATATAGAGCAGGTGAAGGACATTCTTTTACAGCTTGATTATGTAAAAAGCGAGTTGGTCAAATGAAAGTTTTAGTGCTTGGAGCAGGGGGCATGGCTGGACACCTTACAGCGATTTACCTGAGTGAAAAAGGACATAAGGTAACGGGTTTCTCAAAAAACACCCTTCCTTATTTTGAAACTATTGTGGGTAATGCTTTAGATAAAGAAGTTTTAAAGAAAGCCGTTATCTGTGAAGATTTTGATGCTGTCATAAACTGTATAGGCGTTCTTAATAAAGAAGTAGACGATTCTTTAGCGAATGGCATATTTCTCAACAGTTACCTTCCTCATTTTGTTGTAGATTGTCTAAAAAACAGTGGGACAAAATTTATCCATCTAAGTACTGATTGTGTTTTTTCAGGAAAGAGTGGCAGATACAGTGAAGATAGTTTTAAAGACAGTGATTCATATTATGGTAGAGCAAAGGCTTTAGGAGAGATCAATGATTCTAAGAATCTTACCATCCGGACTTCTATTATAGGACCTGACGTAAAAGAAAAAGGCATGGGTCTTTTAAATTGGTTTCTTAAAGAAAAAGAAACTATTTATGGTTATACCAAAGCCTTTTGGACAGGTGTATCCACAATCACCTTAGCACAAGCTTTTGAACAGGCAATAGAGGAAAATTTATGCGGATTATATCATTTGGTAAATAATCATCCCATTAGTAAGTTTGAGCTATTAAAGCTATTTAATAAGTATTTAAAAAAAGAGCAGATTGAGATCCTACCCAATGACTTGATACACTTGGACAAGTCTTTGGTCAACCATAGAAAAGATTTTAGCTTTATCGTGCCTTCATATGAAGAAATGATAAAAGATACGAGGAAATGGATTTTGTCTCATAAAGAATTATATCCACACTATTTATAGAGGGTGATTTTTTGAAAAAACTAAAATTAATGACTATAGTAGGAACACGTCCCGAGACCATTCGGCTTTCGGAATTTATTAAAAAAGCAGATCATTATTTTGATCATACTTTTGTTAATACGGGACAAAATTACGATTACTATTTAAACGAGATTTTTTATAAAGATTTGAATCTTCGTTCTCCCGATTATTATTTAAATGTTGTCGGGGATAATTTGGGTCAGACCATGGGCAACATCATAGCAAAGTCCTATGAGTTGATGGCTGAACTTAAGCCCGATGCCCTCCTGATTCTTGGAGATACAAATTCTTCCCTATCAGCGATCTCCGCTAAACGATTAAAAGTACCTATTTTTCATATGGAAGCGGGAAATCGATGCTTTGATGAGAATCTTCCAGAGGAGACAAACCGTCGCATTGTGGATCATATATCGGATGTCAATCTTGCTTATACGGAGCATGCTCGCCGTTACCTGTTGGCAGAAGGCGTAAGAAAGGAGCATATTTATGTAACGGGTTCACCTATAACAGAGGTGATTTATTCTCACAAAAAAGAGATTGAAAAAAGCAACATATTAGATAGATTATCACTTGAAAACAGAAAATATATACTTCTTTCAGCACATCGAGAAGAAAATGTAGATATTGAAGAACATTTCTTCAGTTTAATGAATGCCGTCAATGCAATGGCTGAAAAGTATCAAATCCCTGTTATCTATTCGGTCCACCCGAGAAGTGCTAATATGATAAATAAACGACAGTTTAAATTTCACTCTTTAGTAAGACAACTTGAGCCTTTTTCTTTTACGGATTATAGTCTCCTTCAGCAAAATGCTTTTTGTGTCGTATCTGACAGCGGCACTTTACCTGAAGAGAGTGCGATTTGCAGGTTTCCGGCAGTCAGTATCAGGACCTCTACAGAACGTCCGGAAGCGCTGGATAAAGGATGTTTTATAATTGGAGGTATTACTGAAGAACAGGTGCTTCAATCCGTTGAAATTTCAGTAGATATGGCACGAAAAGAAGACTTTGGTTCAATTGTAACGGATTATTCTGAAAAAATGGTTTCCTCAACGGTAATTCGAATCATACAAAGCTATACAAAAATCATTGATAAGAAGATATGGGGAAAGTAAGAATGGATGGCGCTTAGAGTGGAGGAACCATATGGATATCATACAAGTAAACAATTGTGATTTAACAGGACGTAGGTTTAATGGCCATGATTTGCAGTTGTCACTTAACAAACTTGGTCACAAATCATTTCAATTTGTTTTAGAAAAATATGGAAATGAACCTACAACAATCCCTTTATGTAATCCAAATGAATTATTTATTCGAAGCATTATTAGAAACTTAGAATATCAATTGAGTATGGCTAACCTACTTTACCCTTTTGGAAATAATTTGTTGAATCATTCATTGTTTAAAAATGCCGATATTATTCATTATCATCTGATACATAATTATTTTCTGTCAATCTTTGATTTTTTAAAATTGACTTCCTTAAAACCTTCTGTTTGGACAGTACACGATCCTTGGGTAGTTACAGGTCACTGTATTTATCCTAGAGAATGTATGGGTTGGAAAAATGGTTGCCTTAAATGTCCAAATGTAAATGACGCAGTATTGCCTATGCAAATGGATAAGGCTTCTCAAATATGGAAAATCAAAAATCAAGTTTATTGTCAAATGGATGTTGATATTATAGTTGCCTCTCAATTTATGGAGGATTATATAAAAAACAGTCCATTAACTGCCCACTTTAAACACATTCATAAAGTACCTTTTGGAATAGAAGTTGAAAGCTTTCAGAATCGTGATAAAAATAAGGCCAGAGATAGATTTAAAATTGCAAAAGGTAGTTTTACTATAGCTTTTCGATCTGATTCAAATAAAAATAAAGGACTTAAATATATTATTTGGATGCTTGAAAAATTAAATACTGACATACCAATAACACTTATTACTATAGGGGTGGAGCCACTGCCTTCGTATATAGCTGAAAAGTATCACATAATTGAATTAGGATGGAGTAATGATTTAGAAACATTATATGATTTTTATGCTGCCGGTGATGTCTTTTTAATGCCATCACTTGTAGAGTCATTTGGATTAATGGCGATAGAAGCAATGGCGGCAGGATGCCCTATTGTTGTTTTTGAAAATACTGTTTTAACTGAGATCACGTTTGCACCTGAATGCGGCATTGCAGTACCTTATAAAAATAGTGATAGCTTGAAAGCTGCTGTAGAACATTTAACTCGAAATCCCGATGAATGCCGTTGGCGGGGAGAAAAAGGAAAAGAGCTTGCAAGAAAGCATTATCGTTACAAAGATTATGTAAACCGCCATCTTGCTTTATATATGGAAATTTTAGAAAGAAAGGGAATGAACGACCGAAGGGAGACTTCTTATGCATAGACCTTTAGTGTCCATTATTATTCCTGTATATAATGGAGAAAATTATTTAGAGGAAGCCATTCAAAGTGCCCTTAACCAAACCTATCCGAATATTGAAGTTATTGTTATCAATGACGGATCTTGTGATAATGGTGCTACAGAAAGGATAGCTCAGGCATACGGAGATAAGATTCGTTACTTTTACAAGGAAAACGGCGGTGTTGCTACGGCCCTTAACCTTGGAATTCAGAAAATGAAGGGAGACTACTTTTCCTGGCTTTCCCATGATGATTTATATTATCCAAACAAAATAGAAAAGCAAATTCAAGTCTTAAGTTCCAAAGGCAGCATGACCACTATTATTCATAGTGATTATGATTTATTGAATGTAAATTCGCAAATGACGACCCGTGTTCAGAAGAGCAATTTATATTCAAAGCAACAATTGACAAACTCGGTGTTCCCCATATTACAGGGGCTTATTCATGGGTGTGATCTTCTTATTCATAAAAGCCATTTTGAACGTGTAGGTATTTTTGATGAAAGTCTGAGATCAACTCAGGATTATGATCTATGGTTTCGTATGTTTCGTTATCAAAAGACCATATATGTTAATGAATCGTTTGTTTTGTCCAGAATCCATGATGCCCAAGGCAGTCGCACCATGGATTGCTTTGACTCTGAACGCTGCCGGTTATATCTTAACTATATTAAAGCCTTGAACGAAGAAGAAATTCGTTCTATGTATGGTAACCTTTATCATTTTTATCATAAAATGAGTTGTTTTTTTAAAGGAGGAAGAATGGAAGAAGCATATCAGTATGTCAACCAAAAATTTCAAAAAACAGATATCCCTGAGAATCTTTCAAAACAACTTTCGGATTTAGCGCGGTATATTAAGGGACTTTCTGATGGAAAAGCCGAACGGATCTGTATTTTTTGTGCAGGAGACTATGGCATCAGGCTGTATCAGGAATTGAGATCAAAGCTGATCTCTGTTAATTGCTTTTCAGACAATAATCCAAAAAAATGGGGATATCTTTTTGATAATGTTTATTGTATTGATCCCAAGAAACTTTTGAAAGATAAGGAGCGGACACTGGTTATTGTAGCGACCCGTACGCCGGATGAAATTGTCAAACAGCTTAAAAGTGAGGAGTTTCCTTATGTCACGACGAAACAAGATATTGAAAGAATATTGTTTAGTACGCCTCCGGTAAAATGGATTACGGCTCTCGAAAGCTTAGAGAATATAGACTATTCTTCTAAAGATGTTCTGTTGTTGATAAACAAATTCAATGAAGTAATTTTTGATATTTGTAAGTATTATGAAGATAAAAACGGCAATTGATTGACAAAGAAATGTCACAAAAGTGATTGAATAATGAAAAAAGGAGGGAATATCAATGGCGAGAGAAGATATATCAGAGGCAGTATTTTTGAAAACAAGAATAGTATATGATAGTATGCAGGATGAATTATCAAAACGGATCTTTTCATTACGAGTATTATATAATCTAACAGGTGATCTAAAACATATTAAAGAAATAATCTTACAAACACCTGAATTTAAATCTAAAAGCATGAATGAATGTATAGATTTTTTTATTATGTGTCAAAAGTACTTATATAACCAATTTAACCAACAAAAGCTCATTATATATGGTGCCGGTGAGAGGGGCAAACATCTTCATGATTTTTTTAATCAAATACGTTGGTACTGCTTTTGTGATAAAGACCCAAACAAACAACATACTACCTACTGCGGATTACCTGTTATTTCTCCCGAACAATTAATTCGTGACCATAAAGAAGATATTATAGTAATTGGAACTTTAAAATATAAAGATGAAATATATAATGAACTTGTTTCAATGGGATTTATTCCCGAACATATTATTTGTAACACTAAAGATCCGGTATTGAGTGACAGACAGTATTTTGAAAGCAACATCATTCTACCCAACAAAGATGAGGTCTTTGTTGATGCAGGAAGTTTTGATTGTACAAGCTCGCTCATGTTTCGGAAATGGTGCAATAACAAATATGATAAAATTTATGCTTTTGAACCGGATCCTTCAAACTATCTGACTTGTAAAACTGTTATAGAGAATTCAAACATAGAAAATATTGAATTATTTAATGTTGGTTTATGGAGCAAAAAAGATGTGCTATATTTCAATGCAGAGGGGCATAGTGGTTCTTCAGTTGTGGAAAATGGTTCTTACCGCATTACTGTCGTTAGTTTGGATGAGATACTTAATGGGAAAAGGGTTTCTTTTATTAAAATGGATGTTGAGGGCTCAGAGATGGAAGCTCTGAAAGGAGCAAAAAATACAATCATCACTTATCGCCCAAAGCTGGCTATTAGTGTTTACCATAAACCGGAAGATATCTTACAAATTCCGTTATATCTACAAAGCTTAGTACCCAATTATAAGTTTTACATCAGGCATTACAGTAACTATACTATCGAAACTGTTTTATATGCGATATAGATTTTGAAGGATTGATATTTATATGGAACAAAAGTTTTCATTGAAAACCAAGTAAAGAAAAGTTGGAGATTAATAGATGTAAGGAGATGAGATGTATTGGTTATTTGGCTGCTAGGGCTTTCAGGTTCAGGAAAGACGACATTAGGAAAAAGATTACAGGATTATTATAAAAAAAAGGAAAAGGATGTCTATTTAATTGATGGGGATTTAGTGAGAAGTTTTTTTGAAAATGATTTAGGCTATACAAAAGAAGACAGGATGGAGAATATTAAAAGAATTGTTTTTGGAGCATATTTGTTAGAGCAAAAAAATGTCATAACAATAGTGTGCAACATTTCCCCTTTTGAGGAATTAAGGCAATTTGCAAGAAGAAAGCTGAATCATTATATTGAGGTTTTTTTAGATAGGGAGATCAGTCAGTGCATTGATAATGATGTGAAGACCATATACAAACAGAATTTAGGAAAAACTGAAATCATTGGAATCGATATCGAATTTGATATTCCAAAACAGCCGGATATAGTAATTGATACCGGGAATCAATCAGAAGAAGAATCTTTAGCCATTATTATAAATTATTTGAAAGGTAGAATAACACGATGATATCGTATAATTTATCTGAAGAAT
>CAZKKX010000109.1:0-8330 GCA_964553505.1 uncultured Eubacteriales bacterium
CGGTGGTCGCCGTATCATTTTTTATTATTTCCTCTGTTATTAAACTATAATTCTTCCCCATATTATAAGCACCTTTTTAATGTTAATTATACTTTATTTTCCTTAAAATATACAGATATTAAAATTAAAAACTAACCATGCATTAAAGATATATGTTTCATCTATTATTAGTGCAAGTATTTTATCCATATTCCATAATCCATATTCCATAATCCATCTTTATTACCTGGTCATAACTTTCATTGACACCATATTCAATATGTCTTATACTTAGATTATTCTAATAAAAGGAGAATTGCTATGAAACTTCCAAGTATTATTATTGGTGATATAAAGACTCGGATTCCTATCGTTCAGGGCGCCATGGGCATTGGAGTATCCATGCATCGCCTTGCAGCTGCAGTTGCAAATGAAGGTGGAATAGGTGTTATATCAGGCGCCCAAACAGGTTTTCAGGAACCTGATTTCAGAAAAAATAATAATTCCGCCAACATTAATGGTTTAAGAAAAGAAATACGCAAAACTCGTGCATTGAGCCCGGATGGAATCATAGGCGTTAATTTTTTAGCTGCCGCTGTTAATAATTATGTTGAATTGGTCACTGCTGCAGTTAAAGAAAAAGTAGACATTATTATTTCCGGTGCAGGTTTGCCAAAAAATTTACCTGACTTAGTGAAGAATTCTTCAACGAAAATTGCCCCTATTGTTTCTTCCGGAAAAGCAGCTTCAACCATATCTAAAATATGGGATCGTCATTATAATTACTTACCTGATGCTATTATCGTAGAAGGTCCTGAAGCAGGAGGACATCTCGGTTTCAATATGAATCAATTGTTAGAAGACAATACGCCGACACTTATGGAAATCCTGAAAGATGTTATCGATGCTGTTAAGCCATTTGAGTTAAAATATAATAAAAAAATTCCGATTATTGCAGCCGGCGGCATTTTTACCGGAAAGGATATCGCTGAATTCCTGAATAAAGGTGCGGCAGGAGTGCAAATGGCAACTCGGTTTGTTGTTACACAGGAATGCGACGCTGACGAGAACTATAAACAGGCATATATCAACGCAAAAAAGGAAGATTTAAGAATTATCAAAAGTCCCGTAGGTCTTCCCGGAAGAGCCATTTACAATAACTTCATAAAAAAAGCCGACGAAGGGCTTCATACCATTAAATCCTGCTATAAATGCTTAAAAACATGTGATCCGGCTACTTCACCTTACTGCATTACAGATGCACTTATTGATTCTGTAAAAGGAGATACAAAAGAAGGGCTTGTTTTTGCAGGTTCCAATGTTCATCGCATAAGCAAAATGACAACCGTAAAAGAACTCATAAACGAACTTGTTACAGAAGCAGAAAAATACTATAATAAAGATAAATAAGTTTCGATCCGCCGTCTAAATTTAGTAAGTAGGTTATATAGATGGCTTATATTGCCAAATTTTATCCAAATAGATAACGGAAAAGAATATTTATACAATAGTATTCAATTGTCTGCAATCAGAGAATTTGCTTTTTGCAAATTCTCTCTTCTATTAGTTTAATCCGGTGAACTTATTATAATAACATCTTCTTTTTTTGTAAGAATACAGTCAATAAATACATTATTAATACTCATCTTTGCAATACCAATAGAAACTCTTACACCTGGATATATTTTATCTGTACAAACAATTTTTCCTTTTGCCTTTAGTGCCAAAATCTCGGTTATCTCCTCGTGTTGCAAATTCGATTCTTTCATCTCTTCTTGCTTAACTTGTTTTGTATGTACAGCATTTTCTAATATTCCTCTTTTTTCTTCCGTAAGCTTCCCAACTGATTCCAATTGCTTCAAAAAACCAACAATTTTCTCAAGATCATTGATTTCTTTTTTTATCTGTGGAATTTTTTCATTCAGATGGTTCAATTTTTCATATAGTTCAGGCTCTTTTCCAATTTCAACTTCAGTATGTGTGTATGCATCCGATCCAATAGTTTTAGCAAAAATGTTTTTACCGGCAATATAGCTCCCTCCAACCAGCATACCGCGTTTACCAATCATCTCCAGATTTTCACCACATCTTATCTGACAATTTAACATGGATTCAGATCGAATGAATCCTTTGGCAACTGCAATGGCATTCTCCATGTATTTACAGTTAATATTTTCTTTGCTTTCTAAGATACCCTTTCCCATTCCATTCATACCCTTCATGATGGAAATACTTCCTTCTGCCTTTATATGTGCGGCTTCTACTAATCCCTCCACCCTTACATTGCCTCCTGCATTGATAGTATAGCCGGACTGTACATTGCCAAAAACCGTTACATTGCCTACAAATTCAATATCGCCGGTTTCGCTCCCAACATTACTTCTCACTTCGAAGGTATCTAGGATATTGATTTTGTTACCAATAAAATCTACTTGCCCGTCAGCATCTGCAACAACTTCCAAACCGTCATCAGAAGCAATAGTATTCTTGCCAACCGGGAGCACTTTATCTTTTCCCTTTTTAGGCTTCAATATCTTACCTGTAACCGCTTTCCCTTCTTTTCCCTTTACAACAGGAACCTTCGTACATAATATCTTTCCTGCTTCTATATTTTCCACGATTCCCATTTCATGAAAATTTACTGTTCCTTTTTCATTTACTTTAGGCTTTATATCTTTGGTGACCGGAAAATGAAATTTCAGGACAGCATCTTTATCATCTTCAGGAGATGTCCCTTTAGCAATGATCAACTCTTTATTATATACCGGATTATTCTCCAATTCTCTAACCAAGTTCATGTCAATTCCATATATTACCTTTTTCTCCATCAAAGCTTTCATTATCACATCATTTGTTGGGGCCTTTCCTCCATTAACAGGAGGCTCCATATAAAGAAATGCTTGCAAAAAATCCTTCGACAAATAAACCTTAATGACCGCATCAACCGGTTCTTCCTCTTTTTCTTCAGAATCATTTTCTTCTGTTTCAGATTTTTCCTCAGAATCATTTTCTTCTGTTTCAGATTTTTCAACTTCTTCTACATCCATATCGGAATCAGGTTTTGTATCTTCACTCTCCTTTATATCTTTTTCAGGTTCTTGATCTTCAACTATTTTCGAATCAATTTCATTAGTTAAGATTTTCTTTACAGTATCCATCAAAACACCTCTTCTCCTTAATAAATAATGTCGGAATAATACCTTTAAATTTAACATAAAGACTATTTTTTGTTAATTTTATCATATCACATTTTATTAATAAATAAAAAACTTTGTCGATATCTTGACAAAGCTTTTAAATCTTATTATTGTTTTTTCTCCGAAATCTCAATTTTTACTTTCCTACCGCATATTTTTTTACCTGTACAATTTTTAATTATGCTGTCTGAAACCCCGCCATGAACATCTACAAAAGTAAATTTGTTATAAATATCTATATCCCCGACACTTTCTTTGTCCACATGGGCTTTCTTGTTAAAAAACTGAAGTAATTGTTTAGGGGTAAGATGATCCATTCTCCCGGCTGTCATAAATAATCTTACATAATCTGAAGATGTTTTATCTATCTCTTTATAATCATAGCTTACTTCACTATTATATACCATATGCATCAAAGCAGCTGCAACATCCACCAGATTATACTCATCATCAAGGTCGGCTGCCAAAGGTACAAACTTTTTATACGCCTCTTTATCGAGAGTCTCCTTTACTCGATTCAGCATACTCCGAAACCTTGCTGTAAAAATATCATCTATGGATGGAATTTCTTTTCGTTTGATTTTGCCTTTTGTATTTTTTTCAATTTGTTTTAATGCAATATATTCTCTTGGAGTCACTAAAGTATAAGCAATTCCGGTTTTATTGGCTCTCCCTGTTCTGCCAATTCTGTGTACATACGATTCCAAGTCCTGCGGAAGATCATAATTAATAACATGTGAAACATCCTCAACATCTATTCCTCTTGCAGCAACATCTGTCGCAACCAGAAACTCAACATTTCCTTCTCTGAATTTTCTAAGAGTATTGATTCTCTGGTTCTGATTCATATCACCGTGCATCCCTTCAACGTTATATCCTCTTGATTGCATACGTTCCACTAAATCATCCACACCTTTTTTAGTTTTGCAAAAAATTATTACACTTGACGGATCATCCACATCCAAAACTCTGCATAATGTCTCAAACCTGTCCCTATGCTTAACTTCATAATAATACTGAGAAACTGTTGATACAGTCATAGTACTTTTAGCAATAGTTACATGTTTTGCGTCAGGCTTCATATATTTTTTTGCTAATTTCTTAATTCCGGCAGGCATAGTGGCTGAAAAAAGCATGGTCTGTCTTTCTTTATTACAACTACTGATTATTTCTTCAATATCATCGATAAAACCCATATTCAGCATTTCATCTGCCTCATCCAGAACAAGAAAGTGTATCTGCCCCAGGTCGATCAGTTTTCTTCTTATTAGATCCAATACTCTACCTGGTGTACCAACTACAATATCCACATTCTTTTTCAAAGCAAATATCTGTCTTTCTATTGGCTGCCCGCCATAAACAGGTATAATCTTTGAGTTAGAATATTTCCCTATTCGGTTTAATTCATCATTTACCTGTATGGCTAATTCCCGAGTAGGAGTCAATATAATACTGTCAATTATTCGTCCCTTCCCCTTAGTAAGATCATTCAGAATGGGCGCACCAAAGGCAAGAGTTTTTCCCGTACCTGTTTGTGCCTGCCCAATTGCATCATATCCTTCTAAAAGAAAAGGTATAATCTCTGACTGGATATGAGAAGGTTCTTCAAACCCCATATTATCTATCGCCCTTAAAATATTATCTTTTAACCCTAAATCACTAAATTTTGTGTCTTTCATTAAATACCTTCCTTCATTTTCTTTATTAATATAATTATCTCCTAAAACAAAAACCCTATAAGAACAAATTCAAATAGGGTTGCATTTTGCACTCGACTATCTTCTTTTATTTCTATCACTGTTTCGTGCTTGTTTTTTTGCTATCCGACAATCCTTGCATCTTTGAGGTTCATTTTCAAAACCTTTCTCTTTATAAAAAGCTTGTTCCCCCTCGGTAAAAATAAATTCCTTTCCACAATCTTTGCATACCAAAGTCTTGTCTGTCATCTTAACATCTTTCTCCTTTTAACAAAATATACGCCTGCCCCGGATGAACAAATCGATTAAGTATACCATCTATATCATGATAATACAATAGTGTTTATTTGCGTTTTTCATTCCTCTTAAATGAAAAACTAAATTTATTCTGTCCGAAAGTCTATCCAAGTACCATCTTGGAACTTTATTCTGTCATCTATTATATATTTATTAGTTTGTCTTAAAACACTCTCCATATTATCAAATCTTTTTCTATTCATATAAAGAAGCGGGTTTCGATAATATCCTTCCTGCATTCTTTTGAATTCCTCCATTTGACTTCCGGCTTCTGTTACTTTCACTATTTTATCAATTGTTGCATTATTGCTTTCTTCAATAGCTTCAATTTTTGCATTATGAATTTTCTTCACTTTATATGTTTGCGTATCGATTATTCTGGTATTTTTGTATCATTATTAAACGGCTGCCTAAATTATTAAAAATAATGTTACGTGGGATAAGAGTATTTGATGAACCAAACATTTTTCAACTCTCTCACCCCACGTCTTATACTTCTTTCAAAACACTACGCGTATATTATTAGTTTACTCTAATGAAGCCTCTGCCTCCTCAATTATTCCACTCAAATCAACCTGTCGCAGTTCCTCTGCCATAGTATTTAGTGCTTCTATTTCATCTTCAACAATTGCAGCCATAAATGATTTTTGAGAATCCAAGGCACTTTGTAATGCTGATATTTCTTCAACAAAATCTTCTCCATCCATATCATATTTATTCATTAAGGACTGGGTAGTATCATACAAATCTACACCCTCAAGCAGTTTTCCTGTTGCCCAGAATAAATTATCATGTCTCTCTGTTTGTGACACAACATGGTCGAATACTTCTTTGCTAAAGCTATAAGCATACCATTCATCATCAACTTGCCATAATAATTCATCGACGACATAATTGACATCTCCTTCTTGAAGTTTCAGAATGCTTTCATCTAATGCCGTTATATTGTTCTGATACTGTTCATGACCAACTACCGGGGTTTCACAATCTGCTCCTCCAAGCATCAAGAAATTATCCTGCATCATTTTGAACACTTTTAAATTAATTTCATTTGCAGCAACTGAGCTATCCCATATTTTTGCCAGCAATTCTTCATCTGCATCATTTTCTTTCAATTGGTCATATAATTCATTCAGCTGTTTCATCTGATTATAAGTGTTGTGCGCAGTTTCACCGAATGCATCTATAGCCGTATCCATAGATGCAGTATCAATGCCCGCCAAAGCAAAAGCATTCTCGTCTACGGAATCCATTATTCTATCCGCTTGATGCACAAAATTCAATTCCAAACCTGGTGTTTGATCCAAAGCTATAGCCATTGATCCATAAAACCTTAAGTTAAAATCCAATACATTCTCGTTATATGTATCAGGTGCATCGAATTGGGAATGGTACGTTGTATAATAAAAATTATAAACATCTTCTCCATCCGGTGTAATTAAGAACCCATTGATCATTCCAGGTACCCCTGCAGCTGTATAGGACCAATCATCCGAATAAGTAAACTGTTGATAACCATCTGTTAATATTCCTCCCGGATAACACCCCTCCGGCTGAGGTGATGTCGCAGCAAAATCCTTTATAAAACTATAGAGTTCCGGAGTGCTTGCAACATGAACAGATTCAGAAAACTCAAAAGCAGGCAATTCAAAATTAATATATGCAAGTGTTTTTCCAACCCACTCGGGACGCACTTTATTTATTTGATTCCAGGCACCTATTGACCAATCACTGGGGACATCTATTGCACCATACTCTTCAGCGCCGTGAAGAACAAAAACTAAAGTTCTTTCCGGTTCGTATCCTGAATCGATCAAACCTTTTGCTATGGCTAATGTTAATCCAACTGCGCAGTTATTATCCTGGAACCCCCAAAAATGAACATCATAATGATCTCCAATAATAATCATTTCATCTGATTTGCCGGGTATTTTTCCAACTATATTGTAACTTGTTCCGTCTTCTTCAACTACATTATCAACTTTTAAATTAATCGTTACTTCATTATTTTCAAGCAAGCTTTTCAGGTAATTTGCGTCATTCCTGCTTATGTTCAATGAAGGTATTGTAACCGGTCCACACATATCCTGACAATTCATGGTATCATCATTCAGCTCGGCAAACCCACCCACGTTATTGTTAATAATTGCCGCAGCACCATGAAATGCGGCCTCCAACGTCGGGTATGTCACCCACCAGTTTTCTCTTTGGTTAATATCAACCAAAACAACTTTGCCTTCTACATCTATATTCTCATAATCATACATCGTTCCTTCTCCAACATATACCAGCTCTGCTGTAATTCCTTCAGCCGGAGTAGCCCCTGATGCATATGAATAAGGTTTTAATACTTTGCTTTCTCCTTCCGGTGTAAGTATTGTCAATTCCGAACTGTTAAATTGCCATTTAACAGCCGAAAATTCATCTTTACTTACATCTTGAAGCCCTATGCTTTCCATTTCTGTAGCTAAAAAATCAGCCACTTTATGCTCTGCATCACTGCCTGAATTGCGGCCTCCTAATTCGGGGTTATTAAAAAACTCTAATTCTGTGGTTAACTTGTAGGCAATATCATATGCATAATTCACATCTGCATAATCTAAATAAGCTGAGTATCTCCCCAAATCTCCTATTTCTTCTTCCATCGAAGCAGACTCTTGATTACCACATCCTGTAAAAATACTTAAAATCAAGAGAATCGCTATTGCCAAGCTTAATCGTTTTTTTGATTTCATTTCATATCTCCCTCCTATTTTAACAATGTACCTGATACATAATGAAACACTTTAAACTTTTTATCATTTCTCCCTTCTATAAATATTTTTATATATTTATGTAAAGCTGTATTAGCTTTACATAAGACTTGTCTCTATAATAGCTTTTATAAAGAGATGATTAATAAAAAAGAATTGGTCAATTCTAAATAATTTCAATATGATTACGATATATACATAATATACATAATATACATATTGATGATACTTAGTAAATTATAGCAATATATATGCCAATATTTGAATAATATACATTCATTGCCAAATCAAGTTGAAGTGTTAAAAAAATATACATTTTTAAATACAACCAATAGGTTCTTATGTATTTTTTACAGTGTTTTATTATAATAATGTAAAAAATTCAGTATGCTATAAGTTATTATAAA
>CAZKKX010000110.1:0-8290 GCA_964553505.1 uncultured Eubacteriales bacterium
GCTTGTGGTCGGACTATAAAAGGAAATATTGCTTTTTTAGGAGGACCTTTGTACTTTTTACCGGAATTAAGAAAGCGGTTTATTGAAACTTTACACATTAAAGATGAAGAAATAGTTTTTCCGGAGGATTCACATTACTATGTGGCTTTAGGGGCTGCACTGCTTTCAAAAAAGAATCATCCGACAGAAATGAAAAATATTTATAACATAATAAAAAATGTTCCGCTAAATACGGCAACAGATATCAGGTATCTGAATCCATTATTCAACAGTAAAAAAGAATATAATGATTTTATCGAAAGACACAATAGAAATGCTATAGAAAAAATCGATATTTCTAATGCGGATGGTCCTTGTTTTTTAGGAATCGATGCAGGCTCAACTACTACCAAAGCCGCGCTCATCGATGAAAGAGGGCGGTTGCTGTATACTTTTTATAAGAATAATGAAGGAAAACCATTGGAAGCTGCTAAAGAGATGCTTAAAGAACTTTACTCTTTACTTCCAAATGAGGCTTTTATTGCATACTCCGCTGTTACAGGATATGGTGAAGGATTGCTCAAAACGGCACTATCCATAGATATTGGTGAGATTGAAACGATGGCGCATTATAAAGCTGCTGAGTTCTTTTTGCCAGGTGTTGATTTTATATTGGATATTGGCGGGCAAGATATGAAGTGTATGAAAATAAAAGAAGGTGTTATTCACAATATCATGCTAAATGAAGCCTGTTCATCAGGGTGCGGTTCTTTTATTGAAACTTTTGCAAAGTCTTTGAATATGGAAGTGGAAGAATTTGCTGAATCTGCCTACTTTGCTGAATCACCTGTTGATTTAGGTACCCGATGCACGGTATTCATGAATTCTAAGGTTAGACAAGCCCAAAAAGAAGGAGCTACCATTGGTGATATTTCAGCAGGGCTTTCCTATTCTGTAGTTAAGAATGCATTGTACAAAGTAATAAAAATGAGAAATTCCAAGGATGCCGGTGAAAAGATTATTGTACAAGGGGGAACATTCTATAACAATGCGGTGCTCAGAAGTATCGAAAGAATATTGGGAAGAGAAGTTATCAGACCATCCATAGCAGGGATAATGGGTGCTTTCGGAATCGCACTTATTGCAAAAGAAAAGTATGTTTCAGGAATGGCATCGACTCTAATTCAAGAAAAACAGATTGATCTTTTTCAATCCAATGTCATGTTTTCAAGATGCAAGGGATGTGAGAACAATTGCCAATTGACCATCAATGTTTTCAGCAACGGTAAAAGGTTTACCACCGGAAACAGATGTGAAAAAGGAGAAGGATCTGCGCTATTAGAAAATAACATACCAAATATGTTTGACTATAAATTAAAAAGGCTATTTAATTATCAGCCTTTGAATACACCCAAAAAGAACAGAGGTGTAATAGGTGTTCCCAGAGTTTTAAACATGTATGAAAACTATCCGTTCTGGTTTACTGTTTTAACTAATTTAGGTTTTAAGGTAGTACTTTCTCCAAATTCAACTAAAAAAATTTATGAACGGGGAATAGAGCATATATCCTCGGATACAGTCTGCTATCCCGCAAAAATTGTCCATGGTCACATCAGGTGGCTGATTGATCAAGGTATTAAAACCATATTCTACCCATCTATTGTCCATGAAGTAGTTGAAGATAAAAAAACAAATAATCACTATAATTGTCCTATTGTAGCTTCATTTCCCGAAGTCATTAAAAATAATATGGATGATTTGTTTAAAGAGAATAATGTTATATTTTTAAACCCGTTTTTACCTTATGATGATAAAAAGAAGTTAGCATCAAGAATTTGCGAAGAATTTAAGGAGTATAAAATAAGCTTAAAAGAAGCAAGGCATGCAGTTAAAGCAGGAGAAAAAGAGGACAATAAGTTTAAACAGGATATACGAAACAAAGGAATGGAACTTGTCAACCAACTAAATACGGGAAATAAAAAGGGAATTGTTTTAGCCGGACGACCTTATCATTTGGATCCCGAAATAAATCATGGCATTGCAAACATCATTCTATCTTTCGGCATGACGGTGCTAACAGAAGATGCAGTATCTCATTTAGGCAAGGTGGAACGACCATTAAGGGTTCTGGATCAGTGGATGTATCATACTAGGCTGTATAATGCAACGGCCTTTGTTTCAACTCAAAAAAACCTCGAATTGATTCAGTTGAACTCCTTTGGATGTGGACTTGATGCGATTACAACAGATCAGGTAGAAGAAATATTATTAAACAATAACAAACTATATAATGTAATAAAAATCGACGAGGGCAGCAATTTAGGGGCTGCAAGAATCAGAATTCGTTCTTTGAAAGCCGCGATGGAAGAGAGGGAGAAGAATCAGGTTGTCCCACACAATAAAGGAAGCAGCTTTAACCGAATTGAGTTCAAGAAAAAAATGAAATCAGAACATACTATACTATGCCCTCAAATGTCTCCAATCCACTTTCAATTTTTAGAGAGTGCAATGAGAACAGAGGGTTATAACATCGTAGTACTACCCTCTGTTAATAAAAAAGTTATAGAAGAAGGGCTCAAATATATTAACAATGATGCTTGCTATCCAACCATCGTTACTTTGGGACAAATAATAGATGCCCTGAAATCAGGGGAATACGATCTTGATAAAACTTCTGTTATTATTTCACAGACAGGAGGAGGCTGTAGGGCAAGTAATTATATAGCTCTTCTAAGAAAAGCTCTGAAGGAAATGGGAATGCCTCAAATACCGGTTATTTCGGCTAATTTTGTGGGGCTTGAAAAACATGAAGGGTTTAAGCTTAATTATCGCATATTAAAAAAAGTAGTAATGGGAACACTATATGGCGATTTGCTTATGCGGGTTATCTATAAAATCCGACCTTATGAAAGAATCAAAGGTACTACCAATCGGATATATGAAAAATGGTCTGAGATTTGTTTAGAGAATGTTAAAAACGGAAGTATTAAGGACTTTAAAAAAAATATAATAAATATTGTTGACGAATTTGATGGTATTGAAATCATAGAAAAATTAAAACCTAAAGTAGGCGTTGTAGGCGAAATATTAGTAAAATATCATCCTACAGCTAATAATGATATTGTAAAGGTTATTGAAAAAGAAGGCGGGGAAGCAGTAGTTCCTGACTTAATGGATTTCTTTCTTTATGGGATGCACAGCAAAGAATTCAATTATAATAATTTATCCGGAAAATGGGATACTATGGTTTTAAATAAATTTGTTGTCAGGATTATAGAAAATCTGAGGAACAACCTTAGAAATGCCCTTAAGGAAAGCAAACATTTCGAACCGCCTGCAACCATTCATGAATTAGCCGAAAAAGCTCAAACTATTTTATCCCTGGGTAATCAATATGGTGAAGGCTGGTTGCTTACCGGAGAGATGATAGAATTACTGGAAAGCGATGTTCCAAATATTGTTTGTTTACAGCCATTCGCGTGTCTACCCAATCATGTTACCGGAAAAGGAATGCTAAAAGCATTGCGGAAAAAGTATGAATATGCCAATATCGTTGCGGTTGATTACGATCCGGGCGCAAGCGAAGTCAATCAATTAAACAGAATCAAACTTATGATGTCTGCTGCATATAAAAAAATAAATGAAGGCACCAAGAATTGTGTATAAATGGAAGGAGAAAATTATGAGAGCAGTTATTACAGTTATAGGGAAAGATAAAATAGGCATTATTGCAGGAGTTACCGCAATACTTGCCGAGAACAGAATCAATATATTAGATATCAGCCAAACCATTCTACAGGATTTTTTTACTATGGTAATGATTGTAGATACAAAACAATGCGAATTGAAGTTTGAAGAATTACAAAATCAGCTGAGAGTAAAAGGTGAAGAGATGAATTTATCCATTAGGATTCAACATGAAGATATTTTTAATTCTATGCATAAAATTTAATTGGAGGTCAATATGGTAAACTATAACTATATTATGGAAACCATTTCTATGATAGAAAAGGAAAAGTTAGATATCAGAACGATCACCATGGGGATTTCTCTATTAGATTGCATCAGCGAAGAGGGTTCTACTTGCCGAGATAAAATATATGATAAAATTACCCAAAAAGCTGAAAAGCTTGTTTCTATCGGTGAACACATTGAAAAAGAATTTGGGATTCCAATTATCAATAAAAGAATTTCTGTAACACCTATATCCCTAATTGGACAGGCATGCTCAGACATTGATTATATTAAATTTGCTCGAATATTAGACAAAGCAGCTATTGAAGTGGGTGTGAATTTTATAGGAGGTTTTTCTTCTTTAGTTCATAAAGGCTATACAAAAGGTGATGATATTTTAATCCGATCCATACCTGAAGCACTTAGTGAAACAGCGAGAGTATGTGCTTCTGTAAATGTTGGAAGCACTAAAACAGGTATCAATATGGATGCAGTCCGACAAATGGGGAAAATTATCTCTCATACTGCAAAATTAACAAAAAATGATGATGGAATAGGTTGTGCCAAATTAGTTGTATTTGCAAATGCAGTTGAAGATAATCCTTTTATGGCAGGCGCTTTTCATGGTATAGGTGAACCTGATGCCGTTATTAATGTCGGCGTGAGTGGTCCGGGTGTTGTAAAAGTGGCTTTGGAATCCTGTAGAGGTGAGCCTTTTGATGTGGTTTCCGACACAATAAAAAAGACAGCATTCAAAATTACACGGATGGGGCAACTGGTTGCATCCGAGGCATCCAAAAGATTAAATGTTCCTTTTGGCATAGTAGATTTATCACTTGCTCCGACTCCTGCAGTGGGAGACAGTATTGCACGTATCCTTGAAGAGATGGGGTTAGAAGCTTGTGGAGCACCTGGTACGACGGCAGCCCTTGCTTTATTAAATGATGCGGTAAAAAAAGGCGGTATCATGGCATCTTCACATGTTGGAGGATTGAGTGGTGCTTTTATTCCAGTCAGTGAAGATGAAGGAATGATCAACGCCGTAAAAACAGGTGCTTTGAATATTGAAAAACTTGAAGCAATGACTTGTGTTTGCTCTGTGGGGTTAGATATGATTGCCATTCCGGGGAAAACATCTTCGGAAACTATTTCTGCAATTATTGCAGATGAAGCTGCCATCGGAGTTATTAATAATAAAACTACTGCGGTGCGTATAATACCTGTATTTGGGAAAGATGTAGGAGATGAAGTTATTTTTGGCGGGCTTTTGGGAAATGCACCCATTATGAAAGTTAATCCATTTTCAAGTAAATTATTTATAGAAAGAGGCGGTCGCATTCCGGCTCCCGTTCATAGTATGAAGAATTAGATACAGGGAACAGGTTACAGGGGGCAGTAAAGATAAGAGATAGCAGATAATAGATAATAGATAACAGTTATGGAGGATTTTGTTTCACAAAATCTTAATGCTGTAAGAAAATAGAGAACGTTAGCGTTCTCTATTTTCTTTCTGTCGCCTGTAACCTGTAACCTATCCCTTACCCTTCACTTGTTAAGTAATGGCATTTACGGTATAATAGATTTATTAAATGGAAATTGAGGAGTGGTTATATGGGGAGACACGGAACCATTGCAAATAGAAAAGCAAGCCAAGATGCTAAAAGAGGGCAAATTTTTACTAAATATGCAAGGCTTATTACAGTTGCAGCCAAGTCAGGCGGGGATCCGGATTATAATATTGAATTAAAAAATGCAATCGATAAAGCAAAATCAATTAATATGCCAAACGATAATATCAACAGAGCAATAAAAAAAGGTACCGGGGAGCTGGAAGGAGAGACATATGAATCTATCAGCTATGAAGGATATGGTCCGGGTGGTGTTGCTATCATTGTCGAAACTTTGACGGATAATAAAAACAGAACCAGCAGCCAAATGAAGCATTATTTTGACAGACATAACGGTAATCTCGGAGTTCCGGGTTGCGTAACATATATGTTCGAAAGAAAAGGGTATTTCCTTATAGAAAAAACAGAAAAAACAAGCGAAGAATCTCTAATGGAAGCAGCTCTTGAGGCTGGTATGGAGGATATGGCAACCCATGAAGATAGTTTTGAAATATACTCATCTACAGATGACTATGTAAGTGTAAAAAGTGCTTTAAAAGATGCGGGATTCGAACTATTAGAAGCAGATATAGAATTGATCCCCAATACAACTACGGCACCGTCTTCTGAAGGCGAACTTAAATCTCTGTCTAAGCTTATAAATGCTCTTGAAGAGAATGACGACGTTCAGAAGGTGTATCATAATTGTTCGGAAAATTTGTATGAAGATGAGTAGGGTAAAAAAAAAATAGGCACAAAGCCTATTCTTTCAATTCAATAAAATAGAAATGAAATACAGATTGAATTAATAGAAAAATAGATTTTTTAAATATTGAAATTGTAACAAAATACCTGTGTTTCTTAGATTTTCAATGTGGACATTATTTATAAATATGTTATTATCGTATATAATAAGAATATGACTTAAGTTCCTGGAGTGTTCGTTAAAGGTTATTTAATTCAACCTACAGTTTGCATCCGGAAGTTCGGGTTTTTCTATGTATGGCATGCCTCCTCTGAGTGGAAGTCAGAAACAGAAAACAGAACATCCACCTAATTGTTAGTGAGGGTGTGAATTGGTTAGCCTAACGGCATTCCGGGTATTGATATTTTTTGAACTATATTTTGATGAACTCAGGCTTCATCCCATCAAAGGTTGTAATATATTTGAAGCCTATCTGATGTAATATCTCGTAAATATAATCAAATTGATATCCAATATAATCAGGTGTATGAGCATCCGAACCTATGGTTATGATTTCTCCGGAAAGTTCCTTGTATAGTTTTAGCATCTCTATTGTAGGGGTCAGAACACCCATATTGTATCTAAAACTTGAGGTGTTGATTTCTATACCTTTGCCATCATAAATAATGATTTTTAAAATAGCTTCAACCAAATCACTGTATTGTTTGTATGAAACATGGTCTGTTATATATTTTTTATACCGATCAATCAAATTTAAATGACCTACAACATTATATGATTTAAATACCGTCAGGCAATCATACATATAAGTATAATATGCAATATATGCATCTTTTGTTTTCCTGTTTTTAAAAAAGTCGCCATTATGCAAGTCTTTTCTCTCCGCACCGTGTAATGAACAAATGACGAAATCATAAGGATAATCTGTAACAGTTTTATTGCATTCATTAATAATGTGATGCTGTATGCCAATTTCTAATCCTTTTACAACTTTAATTTTATCTTTATATTCTTCATAATGCTTTTCAAGAGTATTATGATAATCATCAAAGTTAAGCGTAAATTCAATTCCGGAATCCGGATAATCATAATCGACATGATCTGTAATGGCAATTTCGGAAAACCCCTTATCTACTGCCGAATCTATCATTTCGCTCATTTCTATGTTACAATCTGCAGAAAATAAAGTATGTACGTGATAGTCAAACATTAAAATACCTCCAAAACAATATGATAAGTTATGATATCGTAGTTTATTCTTGTTTGCAAGATTTCATGGATTTTAAATAAGTACAAAAAATATTTATAATATATTAAGATAATGTAAAAACAAGATTATATTACTTGACAAATGTTAAATTCAAATGCTATAGTAATTTAGTGTAATAAAGCGTAAAAGTGAAGGAGCAAAATTATGGTTAACAAAAGAAAATTCATCCCGGAAGGGGTAGAAGATATTAATGCCGCAGAATTTGAAAAAAAAGAATGGATTCAATTAAAAATCAAAGAATTATTTAAAAGATTTGGATACAAACAAATACAGACCCCTACATTTGAATACTATAATTTGTTTTCTGAAATTGATTCTGCTATAGATACGGAAGATATGTATAAACTTATTGATGCCAGCGGCAAAATATTAGTTCTTCGACCGGATGTAACAATACCAATTGCACGAATGATAGCAACAAAATATGATTCTGTTGAAGAGTATTTGAAGTTTATGTACTTTACACCTGTTTTCAGAAGCTCTGACTTCAGAGCAGGAGGCAAAAGGGAATTCCTGCAGGCAGGTATTGAGTATTTAGGTAATCCCAACCCTGAGGCTGATGCAGAGGTAATAGTGACAGCAATAAGCACTTTAAAGAATATGGGATTTAACAGTATTCATATTGATATGGGGCAAACTGATTATTTCAAAGGAATCATGAAAGAAATCAATATTGAACAAAACATAAAAAATTCTATTCGGAAACTAATTGAAGATAAGAATTTTGCTGATTTAGGTCATTTTCTTGATTCTCAAGATATCGATGATGTTTAT
>CAZKKX010000111.1:0-8244 GCA_964553505.1 uncultured Eubacteriales bacterium
TGATATTTATACATCTACTCAAAAACGGTGTCAGCAAAAAGTTACTGTGGACCGAATACATGGAAGAACATGTAGGACAGGTTTATTGTCTGCACGATTTTAATGCGGAACAGGTAGAAATATATGATGACAAATATTATTACTATTTTTATTGACAACAATTATTATACTGCGTACAATAATATAAACAGAATAAATATATACGGTGTATAAAAATATGGAGGATATATTAATGAACAGAAGAGAAAGGAAAAAAGAAGAAACGCGATTAAAGTTAATAAGCGTGGCTATGGATTTATTTAAAAAGAAGGGTTTTCAAAATACTACGATGGAAGAAATTGCAGAGATTGGAGATGTATCTAAAGGAACCCTTTATAATTATTATCAGGACAAAGAAACAATTTTATGCGCTTATTTTCAACGTATATTCAAAGATAAACGACTAGAGATTGTAGAAGCCTTAAATAAACATAAGACAATAGAAGGGAAGCTCAGTAGCCTATTAGATATGAGCAAGGAAGTTATGGGAGAGGACTTGGGATTATCGACAATTTATTTTAAACATAGGCTGCAGACCTTCTTCGATAATAATTCAGTTTATAATCTTCAACGGAGCAGTAGGGAAGAACTTCTTTTGGAGCTTATTACAGAAGCGCAAGAAAAAAAAGAAATTAGGAATGACATACCAGCTTCAGTTATAGCCAGAACCTTTCAATTTTTATCACTAAATTATTTCATTACAAGTACTTATGATAAGGCTTCAGGCAACAAAAAAAATTTCAAGGAACATTTAATGGAAATGTTTTTGAACGGTGTAAAGTTATAATGTGAAATGAAAAAAAACTTATTTGGAGATGATATGTGAGTTGTAATTAGAGAAAGGAGGAAGATAATCATGAAAAATCTGAGATTTATTAAAGGATTAGAGGAGATTACAAAAAATGACTTGTATTTAGCAGGGGGTAAAGGTGCTAATTTAGGAGAAATGATACATGCTGGATTACCTGTTCCGGAAGGGTTTGTCCTCTTGACTAATTCCTATGAAAAATTTGTTGAGACAAATGGTTTAAAAATCAAAATTGAAAACCTACTAAAAAAGATAGATAACGATGATTTCAAAAGCGTCGAAGAAGCTTCTGTAAAAATCCATAGTTTATTTGAAAATGGAGATATTCCCCAAGATATAATTGAAGCGTTAGATTTTGCTTATGGATTTTTAGGAAATTCTGCTGTAGCAGTACGCTCTTCAGCTACAGCAGAAGACTTGCCAGGAAGCTCTTTTGCAGGACAGTACGATACTTACTTGAATATTAAAGGAAAAAAAGAACTTTATAAATATATGAAAAAGTGCTGGGCTTCTCTATGGAATAGTAGGGCATTAGCTTATAGGTTAAAACATAATATTGACAACAAGGATTTAGGTCATGGTGTAGTAGTGCAAAGATTGATTGACGCAGAGAAGTCAGGAATTTTGTTTACAGCAAATCCTGTAAACGGTCGGCGCGATCAAATGCTGCTAAATTCATCATGGGGTCTTGGTGAAGCTATTGTAGGGGGAGAAGTGTCACCAGACCAATGGATTATAAATAAGAACAAAGGTATTATTGTTGAAAAAAAAATTGCAAAAAAGGAAATCATGGCTGCAAGAAAAGAAAATGGGATTGAGTTCAGAGAAATCCCTAAAGAAAAACAAGAAGAAATTTCCTTGAGAAAAGAGGAAATATCTCACTTGTTGAATCTGGGAAATGAAGTAGAAAAGCATTTTGGTTCTCCCCAGGATATAGAATGGGCATTTGAGAATGGAAGACTTTATCTTGTTCAAACCAGACCAATAACTTCCCTATATCCAATACCGGAAAAAGTGAAAGATGTTGAAGGTCTCAGAGTTCATATAAACTTTAGTCTCGTATCACAGGGAATACAGGATCCCATTACTCCTATGGGTCAAAGTGTGTTTAAAAAGAGCTTTTTAGATTTAGCCAAATTATTTGAAAAGAATATTAAAGATGAGATGGATTTGTGGTGGTATAAGGGTTTTGGTGGAAGGATGTTTATCGATTTAACGGAATTATTGAGGAATGAAAAAAGATGGAATAAAGTGATTTATAATGATGTATTTTCAGACCAAGACCCCCTGACCGCTGAAATATTAGAGCAATTTCTTAAAAGGGAGAAAATAGAAATCACTAGGCATAAAGACAAAATGACTTCCTATTTAATAAAAAAGATTTGTCCCTGCTTAAAACTTGTGATTCCAATGGTTACCAATAGCTTATATGGTACGTTATTTCCCTATAAAGCAAAAATTAAAGCAATAGAAGAATGGCATAAAATAATAGAAGACATTGAAGAAGAAAGAAAAACCCTAAAAACAATAGAAAATAAGTTGGAATTTATTGATAAACATATAAGTAAATATACCAGATCTGGATTTGCAATTCTTTCATACATTGCTCCTTCCTTTAAAAATATTGAGAAAGCACAAAAAATAGCAAGTCAATATTTAAAGGACACTTCTCAATTAAAATTAGTTGAAAAATCCTTACCAAGTAACGTGACAACTAAAATGGGTGAAGCATTACTACTTATTGCAGAAAAATTAGACGAAAAGGGTAAAAAACCAACTAAGGAAGATGAAGAAGTACAAGAATTTTTAAAGAAGTACGGTCATAGATCAATTGAAGAAATGGATATTGGCATACCTAGATGGGAAGAAGAGCCAGAATATGTATTAAGTTTGATTGAATCTTATATGCAGGATCAAAATTATAAACAGGGCTTGGATAAATTGTACCAAGGGCAACAAAAAGCAGAAGAAGTGATTAAAAGTACCAAAGCTAAATTAGAACAAGCTGGAGCCAGCAGAAAAGCCAAAAAGTTAGAAAAACTACTGAGATGTTATCGAGATGTATTTGGGTTAAGAGAATATTCTAAGTATGTGTTAATTAAAGCTTATAATATTTATAGAAAAATATTTATGGAGATAGGTGAAGAGTTAGTAGTAAAAGGCAGGATAGATGATAAGATGGACGTATTTTGGTTGGAATTTCCTGATATCATGGAAAAAGAAAACTTGCAAGAAGTTATTAAGGCAAATAGAGAGGCACATAATCGATATAAAAAACTTTCTGCCCCAAGGATACTTACCAGCACTGGGGAAAGTATTCATACATTAATAGGGAAAAAGGAAAATGCACTAATTGGGTTGCCAGTATCTGCAGGAGTATATGAAGGTAAAGTCAAGGTTTTGAATTCACCTGAGGAAGGTTTTGAATTAGAAAAGGGGGATGTATTGGTGGCAAGAGGAACAAATCCAGCATGGACACCTTTATTTTTGAATATTGGAGGATTGATTTTGGAGACTGGAGGACCAATATCTCATGGTTCTGTTGTTGCTAGAGAATACGGAGTTCCTGCAGTAGTAGGTATTGGGAATGCCACCTCTATCCTTAAAGATGGGCAGATTGTTCGAGTGAACGGAGAAACGGGAACTGTTGCAATAATAGAGTATGAAGTATAAATGATAAAGAACAACAATATAATTGACATTGTAAATAAAACAGTAGTGATTCATCTAATTGAATAATCGCAACAAGCTGACTGTTGTCAGTAAGTGAATAGGGTGTTGAAAGTGAAAAGAAAAAATACGTTTATTTTGTTTTTTAGCTTGATGGTAGTTATGACGGGCTATGGTATAGCAATGCCTGTGCTCCCTTTCTATGTCGAAAGCTTAGGTGGAAGGGGAGTGCATTACGGACTTTTGATAGCCAGTTACGGTGTGATGCAGTTAATATTTGCACCAGTATGGGGAAGCTTATCAGATAAGTATGGGAGAAAACCAATCTTGCTGGTAGGTTTAATTGGGCTCGGCATGGCAATGTCACTTTTTGCACTTGCCAATAAATTATGGATGCTCTATGCGGCACAAATGTTGTCTGGCGGTCTGTCTTCTGCTACATTGCCGGCAGCACAAGCCTATGTTGGTGACAGCACTACCCAGGAAGAAAGAGGAGGAGCAATGGGTAAAATTGGGGGGGCAATTGGTTTGGGTATAGTTTTAGGACCTGGAATAGGCGGTCTGTTAGCCCACTGGTCAATAGCTACCCCCTTCCTGACAGCTTCTGGCTTTTGTTTACTAACCTTTATGATTATATTGGTATGGCTTCCAGAGTCACTGCCTAAAGAAAATAGGTGTAAAACTATAGATATTGAATTTATGAAAATAAAGGGTTTATGGCAGGTTATTTCCACCTCAATTGGATTTGGGTTAGTAGTAGCATTTATGGCTATATTTAGTCAAGTCTTATTTTCAAGTATATTCGGATTATATGCATTAGAAAAATTTAGTTATGGACCAGAACAGGTAGGAACTATTTTAATGGTAATGGGTATCATGTACGCTTTAGCCCAGGGATTAATGGTAGGTCCTATTACTAAACGATTTGGAGAAGAGAAAGTAATTTCTTCAGCACTGATAGGTACGGCTTTGGGATTTATATTGATTCTGCTTGCAAATACTTTCTTTACACTTTTAGTTGCAGTTAGTTGTTTTATATTGCTTAACTCTTTATTAAAACCTTCAGCTCTAGCCTTTGTATCCAAAAATATCGAAGGCAATCAAGGTAAAGCCATGGGGATTACAGAATCCTATATGAGCTTGGGTCGGATTATAGGGCCATTGTGGGGTGGAATGATTTTCGATGTAAATATTCACTACCCATTCTTTAGTGGAATATTAATATTATTTATTATGTTTCTTGCAACATTGAGAAGAATTAAGGTAAAGAAGGGATAGAAATATTGAGTGTAGATATGTTCCAGCATAAGCCGTGCTCAAAAATCATTAGTGCGTAGCTATTAACGACTGATCACGTGATAGTCGATAAATAGGATATGCATGCAAAAGTAGATAGAGAATAACAGATAGTCGATTATATTGTGCACAGATTGTCGGATGAGGAAAAGCATCATTTGATAATATTGATGGTGAAAGGAGGTTACTTGATGGATACTTTAAGTAGTATGAATAATGCATTGGCATACATCGAAGAGCATTTAACTGAGGATATTGATTATAGTAAAATTTCTAAAATTGCTTACTGTTCAGAGTATCATTTTAGGCGGATGTTTTCTTTCTTATCAGGCATAAGCTTGTCGGAATATATTCGGAGAAGAAGACTAACACTTGCTGTAGTTGATTTGAAAGAAAGAGATTTGAAAATAATCGATGTAGCTGTCAAATACGGATATAGTTCAGCTGATTCATTTTCCCGTGCTTTTTACTCCATGCATGGCATTCTTCCTTCTGAAGCAAGGAGTGAGAATATACAATTAAAAGCTTATCCTAAAATGACCTTTCAATTATCAATAAAAGGAGGATGTGAAATGAACTATCGCATCGTAGAAAAAAAGTCATTTAAGTTGGTTGGATTTAAGAAGAGAGTTCCCATTATTTTTGAAGGCGTCAATCCGGAGATTGCAAAGATGACGGAACTTCTAACCCCAGAGGCTATTAAGCAATTAAAATCAATTTCAAATGTAGAACCCATAGGTATTATTAGTGCATCCACTAATTTTTCAGAAGGGAGAATGGACGAAAAAGGAGAATTGGATCATTACATTGGAGTAGCAACATCAAGTAATGAGACTGCAGAATTTGATGTATTAAAAATTGACTCTAGTACCTGGGCAGTATTTGAATCCATTGGACCATTCCCAGAGACGCTTCAAAATGTGTGGGGCAGGATATACTCGGAGTGGTTTCCATCATCAGGATATGAAGCGACCCCAGGCCCTGAAATATTGTGGAATGAGAACCAGAATACTGGAAATCCAAAGTATAGAAGTGAAATCTGGATTCCAGTAAAGAAAAAAGGGCATTAAGTATATAATGTTTGGATTATAATGCAGCCGCTCGTGAAGCAGACGGAAATTCTGGTTTGCAGGTTAGCCTCCATTTTCATATCAGTAATGGAGGCTTAGCCGTAATTATATGCGGTTAAGACAATGTTTAATGAGTATGTGTATTATACTTTTCACCAAATAAACCGTAGAAAAATAAATTCCCCAGATCCATTCTCACTTTTTTGTTCATATTGTGTTGAAGCACACCATTGATTGCATTGATATATATAAGTATCGATTCAGTGGATAGTTTCCTATCGAGGTAGCCCTCTCTCTTGCCTTGTTCAACTAGCTCAAGTAATAAGGGGATTGTTTTATTATTACCATATTCCTCAAGGAATTTTTGAACCATAGGGTCCTCTACAAAATCTGACTGAAAAAAACTCTCATCTAGATTATCTGCTGATTGAAGGGAGGATGAGACTATTTTTTTTAACTTTTCGGGATATGGAAGGTTGCTTCTAATCAATATTTCCCCATCCTCCATTAGATCATCCATCATTCTAAAAAAGGTTTGTCTGGCCAGGTCTTCTTTATTTTCAAAAAAATTATATATGCTGACCTGTGATACATTTGCTTTTTTTGCAATTTCGGCAATGCTTACAGATTTTATTCCATTGGCAGAAAACAATTCAAAAGCCGCATTAAGTATATCCTCCATTTTCTTTTTTCTTCGACGTTCGAAGCCATTCATATTTATCACGTATAATCCAATTATCCTCTTTTTGAGAATGGTTGGATATTTTTCCTTTCTCCCAACTTTTTCTGTTGGGGTAATTCTGTTACTCAGTTATAATAGTTAAGCATTGTGGATTTGAATACAGCTTTGACTGTTGTGAGGTGACTCAGACCACAGTTTTTCGTCTTTATTGGTAATCAGTTAGTTAACGCTTGTGTTTACATTTACGTAATTAAATAGTCGGAATACTTGTGGAAGACATACAGAACATCACTTCGTTATAAGGATAACAAAATATATGAAATATTTCAATAATACATTTCATATTTATATTGACAGCATAATCTCACTAATATATTATGAAATAAATAAATGGAATATTTCATAAATATAAGGGGGTTTTAAGGATGAAAACTTATGTATTGAGTTTCAATGAAATAAATAAAGCTAATCTAATGGTTGTTGGTGGAAAAGCCATGAATCTTGGTAGTTTATCGAGGATAAATGGTTTACAAGTTCCTGAAGGTTTTTCCATAACAACCGAAGCCTATAAGAGAATAACAGGGGAACTACCAGGGTTTGGTACACTACTTAAGGAATTAGCGTCACTAAAAGCTGATGACAGGAGAAGAGTTGTAGAAATTAGTAGGAAGATTCGAAATGCTATAGAAGGGGCTAAGATTCCCCGGGATATAGAGGAGGAGGTATTCCATTACATTACTGAATACGGAGAAAACAATCCATATGCCGTTCGTTCAAGTGCAACAGCAGAAGACCTACCAACAGCTTCCTTTGCTGGGCAGCAGGATACTTATTTAAATATAATTGGCAAGGAAGCTATATTGCTCCATATTAAAAGGTGTTGGGCATCATTGTTTACAGACCGGGCAGTAATGTATCGTATTCAAAATGGCTTTGACCATCGCCATGTTTATTTGTCGGTTGTTATTCAAAGAATGATATTCCCCCAGAGTTCGGGCATCATGTTTACTGCAGATCCCGTTACCTGCAATAGAAGGATACTGTCCATAGATGCAAGCTTTGGACTTGGTGAAGCAATTGTATCAGGCTTGGTTAATGCTGATATTTATAAAGTCAGAGAAGGAAAAATCATTGATAAAAAGGTATCTGCAAAAAAAATTGCTATTTATCCATTAAAAGAAGGTGGGACAAAAGAAGTAGAAATTGACCCAGAGAGGCAGAATATACAGACTCTGACTGATGAACAGATACTGTCTTTGGAGGCTATGGGAAGATTGATTCAAGGACATTTTGGCTGTCCTCAAGATATAGAATGGGGAATAAGTGAAGGCAAAATATATATCCTGCAAAGTCGCCCTATAACAACTTTATATCCTATACCGAAAAATGATGGAAAGTTACGGGTCTATGTCTCTTTGGGCCATCAACAAATGATGACAGAAGATATCAAACCACTGGGTATGTCCTTTCTTAATTTTTTATCATTTTGGTTTGGAAAAAACATGGAGGCTGCGGGTGGAAGACTTTATTTAGATATAACCCACGATTTAGCCTCACCAATATATAGAAGGATTTTTAAGAGCTCAATGGGTAAGGCCGATGTCCTTGCTGAGAATGCCCTTGACGGTTTAATTAAACGCCCAGGCTTTATTAAGTCATTGCCCCGTGGAAAGGGGGCA
>CAZKKX010000112.1:0-8190 GCA_964553505.1 uncultured Eubacteriales bacterium
AAATATAAATCCTTTGAGAGTTTGGGTAAGAAGGTTCTTTTGCAAGGCGATAAACGGAATTATTTTTACTGCTCTTGATCTTTGTACAGAATATTATAAAATGTACAATGTATAAGATTACTGGAGGTAATATAATGGAAGATTTTAAGATAACCAAATCAAAGATTAAATCTATAAAGAGTTCAACACTAAAAGATTTCCCGCTTTATACTACATATTTAATTAACAAAATTTCGGAAACTGCACAAGCTACGCGTGAAAACGTAGTAGGTCAACTTTCTGAAGAGTTTCCCTTATTTATAAAAGAATGTAATGAAAACAAATATGATGTTTCTTTAGATAATTGGAAATCCTACCATAAGCAAAAATATCCCAATGCGATAACAGATGCTAAAGATAAGATTAAAGTGATGCTTGAAAACTTTAAGAATGCAATTAATAAAATTGATGATGATTTAATCGAGAGATGGGTTGAAGACCTTGTATATGAAAAAACCTTTATTGGAATGAATGTTGAACAGATTATTAGTGAATATCTCATATCCAAAGGACATAAAATCAGGAAAGCAACGCCTCAGGAAGAAAGTCAAAATATAGATATATATATTGATGGAAATCCTTATCAAATTAAACCGGAAGGATATGATAGAACTGTAATTAAATCACGGATACAGGTGCCTGTTTTGATTTACTCTAAAGACAATAATGAAAATATAATTGTAAAAGTTAAGAGATAGAATCTTTATTCTATCTCTTTATATATTGCTATTATTTTTTCATCTTCGATTATAATATCATCAAGGATATCCAATTTTATTTTTGTTTCTTGCTTTGTTATGACTTTATTTTTTAGAAAATCATTATAATACTTGGGTTGTTTTTTATGCTCATAATTATCTATGAATTGACAATGGTCTTCTAATCTTTTGAGGATATATTGATTTAACCGGTCTTTTGAACTACTAATGTTTTTATTAACGATAGGTATTAAATCATTATTTAACTCAATTCCAATGCTATTTCTGTTAGATGCTAATGCGGCCAATGTAGTTGTTCCTATTCCCAAAAAAGGATCTAAAATAGTATCTCCTTTTATAGAATACATATTGATAAGTCTGTATGGAATTTCAAAAGGAAAAGCAGCACTTCTTTCTCTTGATTTTGAATTTATTATTCTCTGATTTGTTCCTTTTACATCCCAAATATCTGAGAACCATTTATTTCTTTCTTCCCAAAAAAAAGCACTGTTCATCCTTAATTCTTTTTCTTGGAGTGACTTGAATTCTCTTTTTCCGCCTTTTCTGAATATTAGTATAAATTCATTTTCCAGTGTTACATATGCACCTGCAGGGAGCATTCCGGATCCCATAAATTTGTTTGGTGCATTTGTTTGTTTTCGCCAATAAATAGTTGGCAAAGGTTGAAATCCCAGACTTAACATTTTGTTAATTATTCGAGAATGATTAAAATAGATCATAAAATTTTTATTGATGGTTCTGGTTGCGTCGCCAATATTTATACATATGAATCTATTATTTTTGACAACTCTATATATTTCTTCCCAAATAATATCAAGCTCACGATGCATTAATTCAAAAGCATTTTGCCCATCTCCTTCTGATAGGTGTTTGGTAATCTGCGGATTTAAGTGTTTATATAACTCATCCCACATTTCAATCATTGGATAAGGAGGTGAAGTTACAACTAAGTCAATGGAGTTATCATTAATATGATGCATATTCTGAGCATTATAATTATAGATTTGATGTATTGATTGATTCATTAGATCAACTCCTTCATTAAAATTATAACTTATAAAATACAATTTGTCTAGTATTATAAAATAATTATTAAGTTGATTTGCACCTTGTTTACTGAAACATAAAAAAAGACGTATAAAAGAATTTCAATGTAATTATAAATAAGATAGTCACGAGCACCCTGAAAAGTAATCATGACTATCTATTTTAATATATATTAAGAGAGAGAGGATCAATTCTTATAATCCCATCAAGTTCGGAAGCCAGAGGGAAATTTGAGGAATAAAGGTAATCATCAACAAAGCGATCAGCATGGCAAATATAAAAGGCAATACCTTGTAAGCAATTTCTTTTAGAGGAACTTTTGAGATATTGCAGGCAACGTACAAGTCAATTCCCACCGGGGGGGTTGCCAATCCTATAGCCAAATTTACTGTCATAAATACTCCAAATAATACGGGATCTATGCCAATGCTTAATACTACGGGTAACAATACAGGAACAAGGATATAATATGCTGATATTGCATCAATAAAACATCCGGCTATAAGGAAAATAAAGTTCATCAATAACAATAATCCTATCTTACTGGTTGTTAGGTTCATAAGTGTTGCGGCCATGGAAGAGGCTATTTGACCTGTTGTCAGAACCCATGCAAAAACACTGGCATTTGCAATGATAAACATAACGGTTGCTGATGAAACTGAGGCATCTATCAATAATTTATAAAGATCTTTTATTTTTATTTCTCGGTAAATGAAAATCCCTACAAATAATCCATAAACAACAGCAATGCCTGCTGCTTCAGTCGGAGTTACAAAACCACCATAGATTCCACCAAGGATGATAACAGGTGTTAACAATCCCCAGGCTGCGTCTATGAAAGCTTTGCCCTTTTCCTTCCAAGATGCACGTTCTCTCTTTTTTATATTAGGATTTTTCCTGATAAAAAACAAACTGGCAATTATGAGTGATATGCCCATTAAAATTCCGGGTATTATTCCTGCAATAAATAATCTCCCAATTGATACTTCTGCTAAAACACCATACACAACAAATGCAATGCTTGGTGGAATAACAATTCCAATTCCGCCTGATGAAGCCATCAATGCTGATGCCATTCCTTTATCGTATCCTTCATGTACCATGGCAGGAATTAATATTGCCCCTAAAGCTGCCACCGTAGCAGGGCCTGAACCTGAAATCGCTGCAAAGAAACAAGCTACAATTACCGTAACAAGTGCGAGCCCTCCTGTTAAATGTCCCACACATACATTGGCAAATTGAATCAGTCGTTTAGAAATACCTGCTTTTTCCATAATTACCCCAGCCAGAATGAAAAAAGGAATAGCAAGTAAACTAAATTTTCCAATGGCTGCATACATCATGGTAGGAAAAATAATTAATGGGAAATCAAACAGTACAATTGTAATGATTGCCGATAGTCCTAATGAAATGGATATGGGTATATTGAGAAAAATAAAAATTGCAAACAATCCAAATAAAATAAAACCCATTATTTTCCTCCTTCCTTTAATTCAACGAGTTGTCTGTATCCGGTTTCAATAATTCTAATAATGACCAATAATGCACCGCATGGGATAGCTAAGCTTAAAATGGGTTCAGGTAATTCCATTACCGCAGTTTTTACGCTGAATTTAATTTGATTTTGAATCATGGCCATTCCAAACTTTGATAATATTGCCATCAATATAATAGTTGCCGCTGTAGCAATTATCACAACATATTTTTGAAATTTATGTGGGAATAAATCTGTAAGTGCGCTTAACCCAAGATGTGCTTTAAGTTTAAAAGCAAGGGCGGAGGCTAACATTGTATTCCATAAAAACATCAGTATTAATAATTCTTCAGTAAAAGATATGGATGCATGGATAAAATATCTGGAAATAACATTAAGGAAGTTTATTATTACCATTATAAACAAAGAAATTGCCAGTAAAAATTCTTCTAATTTATTATAAAAAATCATCAACTTATACCTCCTTTTAAAGAGCAGCACTACAAAGTGTTAATTTGTAGTGCTTTAACGGTATATTAAATGACCTACAAAAAGAGTCATCTTAATGTTTACTGCTTTTGATACCCAAATGCTTCCATCAATTCTAATCCTAAAATTTCTTCCCAATGTTCATATAGTGGTACCATCGCTTCTTGAAATACGTCTATTTGCTCAGGTGTTAATTCATTGACCTGCATTGTTGTATTTAACTCGGCTATTTTTTCTTCATTACTGATTCTGGCTACTTCTTTTTGGTATGCCATTGCTTCAATTCCTGCTTCCTCGAAAATTATTTTATCTTCTTCGCTTAATGTATCCCACAAATTTGTACTAACACTTAAAAGAAGAGCATCATATACATAATTTGTTAGGGTTAAATACTCCTGAACTTCGTCCAGTTTAGATGAGGAAATAATATCCACAGGATTTTCTTGGCCGTCGATTGTGCCTTGCTGCAGTGCGGTGAATACTTCGGCAAAATTCATGGATGTAGGATCCGCACCAAGCAAATCAAATAAATCAAGGAACATTTTTATTCCCGGAACGCGTATTTTCATGTTTTGCAAATCAGACGGTTTTTCTATTGGTCTGACATTATTGGTTATCTGTCTATAACCGGATTCCCCTAACGCCAAGGGCACTACTCCATTTTCTCTTGCAATTTCAAAAATTAATTCACCGCCGTGTCCTTCTATAGCAGCATCTGCTTCTTCATATGTAGGAATCATCCAAGGCATATTAACTGCGGTAAATCTTTCATCGACTACTGTATATATAATGGTTGAATGAATATCTACATCCGTAACACCGGTTTGTACATTTTCTATGCCTTTTGTCTGGTTTCCACCCGATAACTGTTCATTAGGATAAATGTCTATTATATACCTACCGTTTGTCCTTTCTTCAATTAAGTCTTTATATTTCTTTGCACCTTGATACCAGCTTGAAGTTTCGCTAATGGTAATATTCATTTTAAGGGTTTTAGGTTTGACCGCTTCCTCATCACCACCTGCGGCCGGTTCATTTCCTCCGCCGCACGCCGTAAGTGAAAACACCAAAGCTACTATTAAAGAAATAGTCAATACTTTTTTTAACATAAATCTTCCTCCTCGTTAAGGTATAAATATCATTATATTTGACTTACTTGACAGAAAAACTGTCGTACGGTTAAATAAATAGAATAATCCCTCCCTCCTTTAATTATCTTAGTGTCTTTATTCATAAACAAAGAGATAACCGTTATACTAAATAACATCAATATGTATTAAATATAAATATAATATAATTTACATTTAAGACATATTCAACCATAAATATACAAATTAATAGCAATTTTACATTATATTGTCGATATGGATGTAAATAGTGCTCATTTTTTAATCCAGAATTGCACCCCCATCTACATCTGTGATTTCACCTGAAATATGACCGGCAAATTCGGATGTAAGAAACAACACAGTATTTGCAATATCGGTTGGTTTTGCAAATTTTTTTAAAGGTATATTATTTAGCAATTTTTTTCTTACATCATCTTTTAGTTCCTTTATCATTTCTGTATCTGTAGGACCCGGACAAACTGCATTTACATTAATTCCATATGGACCTCCTTCTCTTGCTAATCCTTTCGTAAGTCCAATAACACCTGCTTTTGAAGCACCGTAAATAGAATTTCCAAAAAAGCCCCCTCCTTTTTTCCCGGCTATAGATGCAATATTTAAAATTTTACCGTATTTTTGATGGATCATTATTGGAAAAATTTCATGGCATGTGTAAAATACGCCTCTGAGATTAACATTCATAACCTGATCCCAATCTTTATCAGTAATGTCGGTAAAGGGCCTTGTGTTTACGATACCTGCACAGTTTACCAATATATCTATTCTGCCGTAATTATCGATAACATTTTTAACATTTTTTCTAACACTTTCTCTTCTGGTAACATCTGTTAAATATGCATGGCTCTTAGTTCCATAAGAACATATATCGCAACTTGTTTTTTCGGCTCCTGTAAGATTTATATCAAAAATATTTACTATTCCCTGTGCACGTCCAAACATTAAAGCTGTTTCTTTTCCTATTCCCCGGCTGCCACCAGTAATTATAATCACTTTATTTGTAAAGTCCATATGTACACCTCTATTCGGCGGTATATCTGAATAATACAAATCCTGTTTCATCATCAAATTTCCTAACAATAGAAGGTGAATTACAACCCATTATTAAAAATTCGACAGTTGCTAAAACGGTATTTCCGTTTTCAAAGAAATGACCTCCGCAAATATTTCTTTTTTTGTCACCCAGTGTGCCATGAAGATGAATACTGATTTTACCATTTTCCTGCCCAATTGTTCCTTGGGAATTAATTAATTCTATAGGACCTTCAACAATGACAGGTTGAGAGTATCGAACTACTTCCATATCATCGATATCATTTGTTGCATAAACATATGATGCTTTTTTAAGACTTCCGATACAACTGATAATTTGACCGTATTGAACATTGTTTTGTATACATACCGATTTGAGTCCCTGAATCAAATCGGTATTTGGGAGCAGTCTGCCGGTTATCATAATATTGTCAGAAACTTTTTCGATTTCAAATTTTTCAATACTGATTTTTATTACCTCCTCTAAGATACTTTATTAGTTTTAGAATGATTTCTTTGGGATTTAAATCAATTATTGTTTTTTTTGATGGATAGCCATTCCTTTAAGACTCAAAGCAGCTTCGGTAATACTTTCGGTTATAGTAGGATGAGCATGTATGGTGGAAATAAGTTCATCTTCTGTTGCTTCTAATCGTATTGCAAGAGCAGCTTCAGAAATAATATCCGTTGCTCTGGGTCCGTAGATATGGATACCTAATATTTCACCATATTGTTCTCCGGCAATTATTTTTACAATTCCAGTTCCGTTATTTTCAATAATTGCTTTGCCGTTTCCCGATAGAAAGAATCTGCCGATTTTATATTTCAGTCCCTGCTGTTTGGCTTGCTCTTCTGTCAAACCGACTCCTGCTGCTTCAGGATTGGTGTAAATACAGGAGGGAATTGTTTGGGGATAATATGCGGCTTTATAACCTAAAGCATGTTCCACAGCCGCTACCCCTTGAGCTGAAGCCGCATGAGCCAGCATTATTTTACCATTGCAATCACCGATGGCATATATACCAGAGAGATTGGTTTCAAAGTTTTTGTTTACGATAATATTATTATGTTGCATTAATATACCTGCTTTTTCAAGACCAATATTTGAAGTATTCGGTTTCCTTCCAATTGCAATCATAATATATTCTGCAGTTATCGAATGTTTTTTTTCTTGGCATATAAAATGGGCTGTTAATTGATTTCCTTTTTCTATTATTTCTGTCAATGTGGATTTCGTTTTAAATTCAACACCTATTGTGTTAAGCTGTTGCTTGATACGATTCGCTATATCTCCATCGGTTTCGGTCAGTATTTCTTCAAGCTGTTCAATGACTGTTACTTTACAACCAAATGAAGCAAATAAACTTGCGAATTCGATTCCAATGATACCACCTCCTACAATAACCATTGACTGAGGAAGAGATGGTAGACAAAGTGCTTCTGTGCTGTTAATTACTCCTTTTAAATCGGCACCTGGAAAATCCAAAGAAACAGGAACAGATCCGACTGCTAAGATTATTGCATCGCCGTATAAGTCTTCTTTACCGTCAATTCTTATTGTATGGTCATCTATCAAAGTACCTCTGCCGTTGTGTAATACAACATGATTTGAACGCAACAAGCTTTTTATTCCGCCAACTAATTGACTAACTACTTCTTCTTTTCTTTTGATTAATGTATCCCAGTCAATTTCGATTTTATTAGGTTTTAATCCCATTAAACCACTGTGCAAGATTGATTGATATAATTCTGATGTATGAAGTAAGACCTTTGTTGGAATACAACCCACATTAAGACATGTACCACCCAGCTTTGCATTTTCTATAAGATGTACTTCTGCCTTAAGTTGTGCTGCACGAATGGCGGCAACATAACCTCCCGGGCCTCCTCCAAGAATGATAATTTTTTTTGACATTCAAAGTCCTCCTTGATTATAAAATCAACAAATATGGCTGCTCAAGAAGATATTTCACTTTTTCCATGAATACGGCTGCTACAACACCGTCAATTAAACGATGGTCAAAGGAAAGGCAAAGATTCATCATAGAGCGAATTGTAATTTCATTTTCTATTACAATTGGTTCGTTTACTATTCTACACACACCCAGTATGGCACTTTCCGGAGGATTGATTATTGGTGTGAATTGGTCAACGCCATACATTCCGAGATTTGAAACTGTAAAAGTTCCACCTGTGATTTCTTCAGGTGTAAGATCGCCTTTTCGTGCCTTTTCACTCAATATTGACAGCTCATTTCTTATGG
>CAZKKX010000113.1:0-8049 GCA_964553505.1 uncultured Eubacteriales bacterium
CATTATTGTTATGGATGAAAGAACCTGTATGGTGGATGTAGCAAAATATTATATTAATTTTTTAGCAGATGAATCCTGTGGAAAATGCGTTTCATGCAGGGAAGGCATCAAGCAGATGTTAAAGATATTAACGGATATCTGTGAAGGAAAAGGACAAGACGGAGATATTGAACTGCTTTTGGATATTTGTAATACTGTCAGAGAGTCCTCTCTGTGCGGTATTGGGAAAAGCGCTCCAAATCCGGTAGTCAGCACAATAAAATATTTTGAAAACGAGTATAGGGAGCATATTTATAATAAACGATGTCCTGCCGGCGTTTGTAAAGCTCTGTCAACTTATTATATAGATCAGGATAAATGCATTGGCTGCGGTCTCTGTAAGAAAGCATGTCCATCAGTTGCCATAACAGGAGATATAAAGAAACCTCATAAAATCAACCGGCAAAAATGTATTAAATGTGGAAGCTGCATAGATAACTGCAATTTTAATGCTGTAAAAGTGAAATGAGGTGAGGCCTATGAAAAAATTAAGAGTCATAATCAATGGGAGATCATGTGAAGCAGAAAAAGGAGAAATTCTTTTAGATATTGCAAGCAGAAATGGGATAAAAATACCTACTCTATGTCATAATGAGGTTTTAAGAGGACAGGCGTCATGCAGGATTTGTGTGGTGGAAGTTTGGGAAAAAGGAAAAAAGATAATTGTAACGTCATGTATTTATCCTGTACTTGCAGATATTGAAGTTAAAACAAATACGGAAGAAATAAGAGAAATCAGAAAAAACCTATTAAGATTACTCCTCTCAGAAGCGCCTGACAGCCCGGTAATAAACGAATTGGCAAAAGAATATCTTGCTGAAAACATATCAAGGTTTAAAATAAACAGAGAAGATAATTGTATTATGTGCGGCCTCTGTGTTAAAGCATGTGAAGAAATGGGAAATGCATCTATATCGACGGTTAATAGAGGAATACACAAAAAAGTCACTACTCCATACGAAGATCCTTCTGCAACATGTATAGGGTGTGGGTCATGTGCCTTTGTTTGCCCGACTAACAATATTGCAATGCATGAAAATGGCTGCAAGCGTGAAATATGGGGCAAAACGTTTGAAATGTTAGAGTGTGAAAATTGTCAAAAACCTTATATTACCAAAGAGCAATATGATTTCATAAACAATAAAATGGGAGAAAAGCAGGAACGTATCTGCGAAGAATGCAAAAAGAAAAAATATACAAAAGCTCTGGTAGAAATTTATAGATAAGTATGAATGAAGTGAACCCATATTTTGCTATTCGAACGGTGAAGGGGATATTCCTTAATAGATGAGGATGTCCCATTTTTTCTTTTTTAGGCACAGCATGATTTATTTATCCCATATATTTTTCAGTTGATGGACAGCCAAGGGGATATCGGATAGCGGAATTTGAGTATAGTACAGTAAAATTATAGGGCTTCCCTTCTCTTTTTTTCTAATGCTGTATTTTTCTATTGGGACAGCATCAAGTTTCAAGGTCGCTGCTTCCTCGCATAATTTTTCCACAGTTTTTTTCGTGTGGACTTCAAGCAGAATATGAAGTCCTGAAGTATGGCTTAATACTTTGACCAATCCTTGCATTTCCTTCTGAATACAATCTACTAATAGTTGAACTTTATTAGTATAAAGTTTGCGGAGTTTTTTGATTTGCTTTTGATAAAACCCTTCATTCATATAAAGGGCTAGAGTAAGCTGTTCTATTTTAGAACAAGTTTGATTGTAATTATTCATCAGATTTTTTTTATAATATTTGAGAATTTTTTCAGGGAGAATGATATAACTGATTTTAATTGAAGGCAAAAGCGTTGTAGAAAAAGAGCCTAAATATATGACGCTGTTTTTCCTGTCCAGTCCCTGCAAAGAAGGGATAGGACGGCCAAAATACCTCAGTTCGCTGTCATAATCATCCTCGATAATAATACCATTGGTATCATATGCCCATTCCAATAATTCATATCTTTTGCTTATCGACATTACCGAACCCAGAGGAAATTGATGAGAAGGGCTGACATATACCAATGAACACATACTGCTTCTCAATTCCTTTATATTAATTCCGTCTTTTTCAATGGAAACAGGATAAATATTATACCCTCTGTCAGAAAAAATTTTTCTCGCAGGGTAATACCCGGGATCTTCGAAAGCGGTATGTGTAATATTCATCTTTTCCAAAATAACACATAATAAATTCATGATTTGTTGTGTCCCTGCACCAATGACGATCTGATCAAGTGTACACACAGCGCCTCTGGATTGATATACGTACTTTGCTATTTCATTTCGAAGTGCCCTTTCACCCGGAGGAGCAGCTTCTACCAGAAGAGAATCCATATGATTGGTTAATACTTGATTGAGGCATTTTTTCCACTTAACAAAATCAAAGGACGATACATCCGTAAAATTTTTCTGGGCAATATCCGGCTTGAAGGACATTTCCAGATTTGAATTTTGATGCTTTGAAGCAACAGTTGTTCCTTTGGAAATTGCGTTGGTATAATACCCTGATTGAGGCTTGCTGTAAATATAACCTTCGACCAATAACTGGTCATATGAGGATTCTACAGTTGTTTTACTTAAATTAAGTGATTTGGAAAGACCCCTGATGGATGGAAGTTTCTCGTCCGGGGCAATTCTGTTATCTAAAATCTCATGCTTAAGGTATTCATACAATTGAACATATAATGGTACATCAGACAAGCTATTGAGATTTGGTGTAATAGTGTTCATATCATCACCTACTGTACCCTAACAAATATTCAAAACTGACTCTTTTAATCAGTACACATTACGAGTATTATTATATATGCAAAAGACTTTTTTATCAATACTTAATGGGAGTGATATGATGATAGACAATAAAACAAAACAAATTGTAAATACAGCTTTAATGGCGGCTTTGATTTTCGCAGCAACTTTTTCCATAAGAGTTCCCGTCCCATTTACTCACGGGTACATTCATGCAGGAGACAGTATGATTTTTGTTGCTGTATTGATTCTCGGCTGGAAAAATGGCGCCATAGCCGCAGGTATGGGGTCGGCGCTTTCAGATTTACTGGCCGGTTATTCCCAATATATACTGCCCACTTTGGTGATCAAAGGATTAATGGCAGTAATTATGGGCTTAGCATTGGAAAAGAGCTTCAACAATAAAAAGAGTATATTTATTTTAAGTACTATTACCGTAGGGGTTTGGTTGATTTTTAATTCTATCATTCACAGGATTATTACAGTAAAGGCCGTAGGCGAGTCGGATATGCTGATTGATTCTTTTGATGATGTGTCAAATAATATGGATTTGACAGCTTTAATCGAAAAAGCGGAAAGCCAGATTTTTGTATTTGCTTTAATTATTCCCTTATTTTTAATAATTCTTTCCCTCATTATAAAAAAGAAAGAGAACATTTCGATTCGGGTTCCACAGCTTCTTGGTATGACAATAGCAGGATTATGGATGGTTTTTGGTTATTTTATTGTTGAGGGAATTATGTATGGAAATTTTGCCATAGCCGCATTTAGTGTTCCGTGGAATATGATTCAATACATGATGGGCTTTGTTATTGCTGTTGTTTTGTGGGCGGCCTTGGAAAAAACGCCTATACAGAAATATTATGATAAAGAGTAAAAAACCATCAACTTTAATTCTTTTGTCCCAATATTCATCGATTTTTCTTAATGTATAAAAAGTGTTAAAATATAATAGATATTTGAAAACAAGAGGAAAAAAATGAGTATAAAGAATATCTATTATAAAATGATGAAAAAGAATAAAAACAATCCGGAAAAAATACTCCGGCTGATGCAACTGGGGTTGAATTATGAATTCTTCAGGATAAAACATTCTTCCCGGGACCCTTATGCACTAAAGTATTTGAATGAGGTTTCGTTAAGAATTATGAAGAGAGCTTTGGAAAGCCCTCAAACCTCGGTATGGGTAAATTTATTCGTGCCCAGTGAAGTGTTGCATGCTTTTGATTTAAATCCTATTTGTATTGAATATTATGCTTCATTTTTGTCTGGGTTTAAACTGCAAAATGTTTATTTGGATGAAGCCGATAAAAAGGGACTGTCGGATACATTGTGCAGTTATCATAAAGCCTTTATCGGTGCGGTGGAAGGCGAGATTGTTCCACAGCCTGTATTTTCAGTAGCCACCTCTACCATTTGCGATGCCAATAACAGTACTTTTGCTTATTTAAGCCAAAAAAGAAACACCCCTTACTTTTTATTGGACATCCCTCATGAAAAGAATGATGCATCTATTGATTATGTTTATCATCAACTTTTGGAGATGATAAAAGCAATTGAAAATATTAAAGGACAAAAATTTGATATACATAAACTGAAAAAAATCATTCAGATGGAAAATAGAACCTTGGCTTGTATTGAGCAAATGCTTCCTTTGTTTGGACATAAGACCTATCCTAAGACCATGACCCAAGAGATGTATATGCTGAACACCGCCCATGTTTATATGGGAACACCGGAAGCTTTTCATTTTTATAAAACGATGTATAAAGAGCTACAAAATAGCGGAGAAAGCAAAAAGAAAAAAATCTTTTGGGTTCATACCATGCCTTTTCCTTTCAGCCCTTTTAAAAAGTTGTTCAAAGAAAGAGGATTTGAGATTGTATCTATGGAATTGAATTACCCGGATGCAGTTTATCTTGATGAGGAAAACCCTATAAGGGCGCTTTCAGAAAAAATGATTGATAATATTTATAATGGATCTTATCAAAGAAAAATTAACAAGATTCTATATATGGCGGATATACTTAAAGTAGATGGTGTTATTCAATTTTGTCATTTAGGTTGTAGGCAAAATTCAGGAGGCATGGATTTGCTCAGGAAAGCCTTAAAATCAAAGAATATCCCTTTTTTACCCATCGACGGAGACGGACTTGATATGAGAAAAAACCAACAAGGGCAGCTAATTACAAGGGTGGAAGCTTTTCTGGAAATAATCGTTAATAAAGCAAAAGACGTAAGATATAATAGTTAAGATTTAATCTATAAACTGTAGTATACCTTACAAAGTGAGGGAAAACCACATGATAGGATATGTCTGTAAATACACACCCATTGAGATTTTTGAATTCATGGGGGAACATTGTGAAAAAATAGAACCGGAATTAAAAGCAACACCTGCTGCCGATTCGATATTTCATCCAAATATGTGCGCCTATTCCAAATGTGTATTGGAAGCATGTTTGTCCGGTAAATATGAAAAACTTATTTTTACCAATTGCTGTGATAGTATCAGAAGAGTATATGATATACTGAAAGCCCGATTTTCGGAACAATTTGTATATATGATGGAGCTTCCCCGAAAGTGCAATGAAAAATCGATTGGCTTTTATAAAGAAGAAATAGATAAATTGATTGAAGACTATGAAGCCTTTTCTGGAAAAGTTTTTGATGCGGCTCAGTTTAAAGGATACGCGAGACAATTTTACCTGAAAAAAGCAGTTGAAAACAATGAAGAAATACTATTGATTGGTGCCAGAACTCCGGAATTTATAAAAGAAATACTGAAGGAGCAAGTTGTTTGTTTTACGGATTTGACTTGCTCCTCCCATGAAAGAAGGTTATTAGACAGCGAAAGCTATGAAAAAAGCTTATTGCATCAATTTCCATGTATGCGAATGGAAAAATACTGGGATCAGGTATCCGATGTTATTGGTCAAAACCATTATAAAGGAGTATTGTATCCTACTATTAAGTTCTGCGATTATTATTCTTATGGTTACTCATTATTAAAAGGAATAGAGGATTTAAAAATATTTAAATTTGAAACAGATTATCTGAAACAGGGAACTGGTCAGCTTTACACACGAATAGAGGCTTTTATGGAACCTATAAAAAAAGATAAAACTAAAACATCCACAAAGAGAATTCAAAATAGTATTATTGCCGGAGTTGACAGTGGCTCTACTTCAACAAATATTGTTTTGATGAACAAAGAAAGAGAAATTCTTGCCTATCATATTATACCTACAGGTGCGAAAAGTGTTCTTAGTGCAGAAAAAGCCTATAAAGAGCTTCTCATACAATCAAAGATTTCACCTCAGCAAGTATCATATATTATAGCAACAGGCTATGGAAGGGCGAAGATTCCTTTTGCCCACAAATGTGTAACTGAAATTTCTTGTCATGGAAAGGGGGCGCACTATTTTGATGCTTCCGTCAGAACAATAATCGATATCGGGGGGCAGGATAGCAAAGTGATCCGGATAGATGAAAATGGAGAAGTATTGGATTTTACCATGAATGATAAATGTGCGGCAGGAACCGGTCGATTTCTTGAAATGATGTCAAATACTCTGGAGATGTCTTTGGAAGAAATGGGAGAGATGTATAAAGAATCAGGAGAAATTCTTGAAATCAGTAGTATGTGCAGTGTGTTTGCAGAGTCGGAGGTTATTTCCCTTATTGCGGAAAATAAAGAAAAAAACGATATAGTTCATGCCTTGAACCGTTCAGTTGTTGCAAGAGTAGTCGGTATGGTCGAAAGGCTGGGGCACAAACCAGGATATATGATGACAGGAGGAGTAGCCAAGAACAAAAGCATTATAAAAGCTTTTGAAAGCGCATTAGGAGAAGATATTATTGTTCCTGAAGAGCCTCAGATTACAGGAGCAGTTGGAGCGTGTCTTTTTGCGCTATAAATTTCAACCATTGACTTCAGGAAGGTTCTTCCAGTACCTGCGCGGCATATATTGAGCTTGAAGCTTTGGATTCTTTCTGCCTTTTATGAAAATATTTTCGAAATAGTTTTTCCACAAGGAACGGTAATAGGTTTCTTTTTCCCACAAAGGAAAATTGTCATCTCTTTTAAAATCCGTTATATACCAGATGCCATCGGAAGAAACTAAAGCAAGACTTCTTTTTTTATCGTGAATAATTAAATTTTCATTTTTTAGGCGGTTAGAAAAATGATCACCTAATAATGATAAAATATTATGATCCGGTTCAATCACAGCATATAAAAAGGAGCCAGTATCTGTAAACCGAACCAGTCCAAGGAATCTATGTTTTTCAGCGGTAACTTTTCCGCATATGCGGTGGACATTATGAATAATAGTATTTGCATGATACGAGTCTACTGCTTTTCCAACTTTAAATCCCATCCTCAAATATGCCAGAATTAAATTTTCCTTATCCGGTGCGTTGGATAAATATAAATAATAAGTATTTTGTAAAGCGAGAGGAGCTATTTTATTTTTTACGGCAGTATATACTTTATCAGAGAAAGTATAGTTTGTGGTGATTTCTTTACTGGCTTTAATCAAATCGGGCTGATATTCATTTCTCGCATAAATGCCGGAAGCCTTTTCCTTATAATAATGCAAATAGATACAGGTCAGAAGTCCTTCAAAGGAACCGTCATAAAGATAATCTATCATAAAAACCCTCCCAAAATCCTAAATCTTAAACCTTCAATTATAAAACTATGTCGTCCACATACTAAGCTGTTCGCCGTCGTTATTATCAGGGAGAAGAGCCTGTCTGACGGCATTTGGATTTAAAGAAGTATTACAGTAGTATTTTCCGCAGCAGGTTATAAAAAATTTTGCCCGCTTAACGACAATGCCGATCTTATTCAGGTGTTCAAATTTAATTGCAGCATTTTTTCTTTGGGTAACGATTTTATAGGCAGAACGGACACCAATTCCGGGAATTTTTAATAACTCTTCATAAGAAGCCCTGTTGATTTCTATTGGAAATAAATGAATATTTCTTAGAGCCCAAGCCATTTTAGGATCAAAATCCAAATCCAGAAAAGGAGATAAGGGATCTATTAATTCATCAGCATTGAAATTGTAATATCTCAGCAGCCAGTCAGCTTGATACAAACGGTTTTCACGCTTGAGAGGAGGGGGAGTAGATGGTACCGGCAGCAGAGAAGAGGGGACTACAGGCATATAGGCCGAATAATAAACTCTTTTAAGGTGAAATTTCTGATACATTTTTTCAGCAGATTTTAATATCAGATAGTCATTCTCTTTTGAAG
>CAZKKX010000114.1:0-7877 GCA_964553505.1 uncultured Eubacteriales bacterium
CCCTTAAAGATTCTCAAGAGTATAAAAATTTCAACAGATTAAATGAAGAAATATCAGCTAACAAGGAATTGAAAGAGATGCTTGATGACTTCCAACAAAAACAGCTTGAGTTACAAACACAGCAACTTTTTGGAAATGAAGTTGAGGAAAATGGTATGGAGGAAATTCAGAAGCTTTATCAAATTGTTGCCAAAGACCCAAAAGCAGCAGAATATTTACAAGCTCAAATGGCGTTATCGAAAATAATGGCAGATATTTACGGCATATTAGGAGAAGTGATTAAAATTGTCTAGCCATGATTTTAGAAAAAGAATCTCAGAAACCAGACGAAGGATGGAAAAACAGAATTTGGATGTTTTCTTAGTTACAAAGCCTGAAGATAAATATTATCTATCAGGCTTTGAGTCGTCTAATTTTTATATTGTAATAACGGAAAAAATCAATTTTTTACTTACTGATTTTAGATATCTTGAAGCTGCTCGAAAAAAATGTAAAGAATTTAAAATCATAACGATTGATTCACAGTATTCTGTATTTGATTTTTTAGCAAAATACGATAAAATGAGTATTGGAATTGAAGAAAAGCATTTAACGGCAGATGGATTAAAAATGATGGAGAGTATTTTTAATCCTGAGAAAATATTTTTTGCCCAAAATATTATTGAAGATCAAAGAATAACCAAAGATGAATCAGAAATAATCTGCATCAAAAAATCGGCAGAAATTGCGGATAATGCCTTTGCTTTTATTTTAAGATATGTTGAACCTGGCATTTCTGAAAGAGAATTAGCGCTTAAAATAGAATCATTTATGAAGAAGGAAGGCGCAAATAAATTATCTTTTGATATTATAGTTGCTTCAGGAGAAAGATCTGCTCTGCCTCATGGTCTGGCATCAGACAGAATTCTCCAAAAAGGAGAGTTTGTTACCTTGGATTTCGGATGTATTTTTGACCACTATTGTTCGGATATGACAAGAACAATTGCTATTGGAAATATATCGGAAGAAAAGAAAGAAATATACGATATTGTAAAAGATGCTCAACAAGCAGCTTTGGAAAAACTTAAGCCGGGAATGCCGGCATCTCTAGTGGATGATATTGCCAGGGAAAGGATAAATCGTGCCGGATATGGAGAATATTTCGGACATGGCTTGGGTCATGGAGTAGGTTTGGAAGTGCACGAAGCTCCGCGTTTGAGTCCGGCATGTCATTCTCATCTATGTGAGGGAATGGTGGTAACAGTGGAGCCGGGCATATACTTAACCGACAAATTCGGTGTCCGGATAGAAGATTTAGTAGTAATAACGCAACAAGGAATTGAAAATCTTACTACATCAAACAAAGAATTAGTAGTAATTAATAGTTAATAATCAGATTAGGAGGGTATTATTTATGATTTATGCCGGTGATTTCAGAAAAGGAGTAACTTTTGAGATTAATGGAGAGCCTCATGTTGTTTTAGATTTTCAGCATGTTAAACCGGGGAAAGGCGCAGCCTTTGTAAGAACAAAGTATAGAAACATTTTGACGGGAGCTACGAGAGAAGAAGCTTTCAATCCAAATGACAAGTTCCCTAAAGCACATATTGAGACAAAACAGATGCAATACCTGTATAATGATGGAGAATTATACTATTTTATGGATCAGGAGACTTTTGAGCAAATTCCATTGACTTTTGAGCAGGTGGAAGAGGCGATTCAATTTTTAAGAGAAAATGATATTGCAACCATAAAATTTTATAAAAGCACTACTTTTCTTGTGGAAGCACCAAATTTTGTTGAATTAAAGGTTGTGGAAACAGAGCCCGGCGTTAAAGGAGATACTGCCACAAATGTAACAAAGGCAGCGACTGTAGAAACAGGTGCAGTTGTACAAGTACCTATTTTTATTGAAGAAGGAGAAGTCATAAAAATAGATACCAGAACCGGTGTCTATTTATCAAGAGCTTAAAGGAAATTTTAGAAGATAACAGATTAATAGATAACAGATAAGGAGAGTTTTAAATTAGTGGGGGACACTGAAAGATGAAGAAAGTTATATTTATGGCGGTGGTTTGTGCAATAGTAATTTTCAGTTACATTATTTTAGATAATGTTTTACAGGGAATGACATCACCAGTAGACATGGATAGTACCGAATATATCGTGGTCGAAATTCCTCCCGGGAGCAGTACCGGTGATATATCTGAAATCTTGCATAATCATGGTCTCATTCGCAACAATTTCGTATTCAAATATATGACCAAAAAAATGAAATATGATGGAAAATACCAAGCGGGCACTTATGTACTTGGATATAATATGTCAATGGTCGATATTATGAATACTATGTATCAAGGTTCAGTAACTGATGATAATACTATTCGATTCACCATACCGGAAGGATATACGCTGCAAGATACTGCAAAAGTATTTCAGAATAAAGGTTTAATGGATGCGAAAGCTTTTTTAGAAGAAGCAGAAAATGGTACTTTTTCATATGATTTTCTCGAAGGGATTCCTCAGGGACCTAATCGGTTGGAAGGGTTTCTTTTCCCGGATACTTACGAAGTTTATTTGGATTCAACGCCTCATGACATAATTGATAAAATGTTGTCAAGGTTTGATGAACTATTCACAGAAGAATTTTACAGCCGTGCAACTGAATTAGGATATTCAGTTAAAGAGATTGTTACATTAGCCTCTATAATTGAAAGAGAAGCATTGCTGGATAGTGAAAGAACCATTGTTTCAAGTGTATTTCACAATCGCCTTCATATTGATATGGCCCTTCAGTCCTGTGCAACGATACAATATATCCTGGGAGAAGCCAAACCTAAGTTAAGCACTGCGGATACAAAAATAGAATCGCCGTATAATACTTATCTGCATAGTGGACTACCTCCGGGACCCATTGCTTCGCCTGGGTATGCATCTATAGAAGCAGCTCTTTTTCCTTTAGAAACAAGTTATATGTATTTTGTAGCGAAAGGTGACGGTTCACATGCTTTTGCGGAAACTTATGAGGAATTTTTAAAATATAAAAATCAATACAGGTGAAAAATGAGTATTATTGTAAATGATTTAGTTGAAGCTTATATAGAAGGATTATATAAAAGCAAAAATGATTTTTTGAATAATTTAAGAGAACAAGCGGAAAACGAAGGCGTTCCTATTATTACCAAAGATACGGAAGATTTTCTCTCGGTATTGATATCTATTCATAAACCAAAAAAAATTTTGGAGATTGGAACAGCTATAGGTTATTCCGCTATCTTTTTCGCTTCTGTAATCCCAGAAGCGAGCATTCTATCTATAGAAATGAATAACCGAATGTATGAAAGAGCAATCAATAATATTGAGGCATCACAAATGAATAATAGAATTAGTGTTTATAAAGGTGATGCAAAAGAGATTATTCCTGGCTTGGATAGTGCTTTTGACATGGTTTTTATTGATGCTGCGAAAGGGCATTATAAATCTTTTTTTGATAGAAGTATAAAGGTTTTAAAGCCGCAAGGTGTTATTGTTTCAGACAATGTTTTATATAAGGGAATGACGGCATCCAACGAATTTTTGGTAAAAAGAAAAAGAACTATTGCGAGCAGGATGAGGATATACTTAAATTACATTTACAACCACCCTGAGTTTGAAACTGCGGTACTGTCAGTAGGGGACGGAATAGCAGTTAGTGTAAGAAAGGGAAAAGATAACATATGAAAAAGACTGAACTTCTGGCGCCTGCCGGAGATCTTGAAAAACTAAAAATTGCTGTTGAATATGGTGCAGATGCAGTTTATTTTGGCGGGGAAAGCTTTGGTTTGCGTGCTGCCGCAAGAAATTTGACAATTGACGAAATAAGAGAAGGTGTTCAATATGCTCAAGAAAAAGGCAGACGTGCTTATCTGACTTTAAATATTTTTGCTCATAATGAAGATATTTATGGTTTAACAGAATATCTGAATAAAATAAAAGAAATCCCTATTGATGCGGTTATCATGTCTGATCCGGGAATGATATCTCTGATTAAAGAAAAAATTCCGCATGCCGATATCCATTTAAGTACACAAGCCAACACTACTAATTATAAAAGTGCGGAGTTCTGGTTTAATCAAGGGATAAAACGTATCGTACTGGCAAGAGAACTTTCATTGAAGGAAATTAAAGAAATACGAGAAAGGACACCTGAAAATTTGGAACTTGAAGCATTTATCCATGGAGCTATGTGTATTTCATATTCCGGGAGATGCTTGTTAAGTAACTATATGGCAGACAGAGATGCAAACAGAGGAGCATGCGCGCATCCGTGCAGATGGAATTATTATCTTGTAGAGGGTCAAAGACCGGGTGAATATTTCCCGGTAAATGAGGATGATCGAGGGACCTATTTCTTTAACTCAAAAGATCTTTGTCTCATAGAACATATACCAAAATTAATTGATTCAGGTATTGGAAGTCTGAAAATCGAAGGACGAATGAAAAGTATCTATTATGTTGCCGTAATAGTAGGGGCATATCGAAAGGCAATTGATTCATATTATAATGATCCGGCCAATTATAAGCTTGATCCTAATTGGCTGAAGGAACTGAAGAAAGTAAGCCACCGTAACTTCACCACCGGGTTTTACTTTGAAAAACCTGATGCAACCAATCAAAATTATGATACTGCCAGTTATATTCGGGATTACGATTTTTTAGGTTTGGTAAAATCATATGATGAAAAGACACAGTTAGCAACCATTGAGCAGAGAAATAAAATTAGTTTAGGAGATTCGGTTGAGATATTCGGACCATATTCGGATTATTTTACTCAGACCATTGACATGATTTTGGATGAGCAGGGCGAGCCTATAGAATCAGCACCCCATGCCCAGCAGATTATAAAAATCAGAATGGCAAAACCTGTATCAGAGAATTTTATGATAAGAGGGAAAGGGATTTAAATCTTTATTATAATTTAATGATTAGATATGATTTTTAGATAATGTGAAAGTTGATTTGCAAATAATACCCTTAATAAGGAGATGGGATTTTAATGGTCGGAATCATTTTTTCAATTATTGCCGGTATATTTATTAGTTTTCAGGGAGTTTTTAATACGCGGGTCAGTGAAAAAATCGGACTGTGGGAAACCAATACCATTGTTATGGGCAGCGGGTTTTTCATTGCAAAATTGCTAATGCTTATATTTGGAAACGGAAGTTTTGAGAATTTCGGCGAGATTAATAAACTATATCTACTAGGAGGAGCACTTGGTGTTGCTATTGTCTTTTGTGTTATGAAAGGGATTTCTCTTTTAGGAACAACTTATGCTATTGCAATTATAATTATTACTCAACTTATAATGTGCTCAGTCATAGATACATTAGGACTTTTTGAAAATATTCCAATAAAATTTGATTTTACGAAGCCTTTAGGTGTTGCAATCATGATATTTGGTTTGATTATCTTTAAGTTGCGAGGATAGGTATAAGGATATTATTTTTAATGAACCGGTTCAAAAGTCAATTCCTTCAGGACACCCTTATATTGCTACCGTTATCATAGTAAATGATATGGACAAGAAGAAAAAACTGAGTTACCATTATATGTATACGGCAAGTAATATGAGATAAAATAAAAGGAAGGCCATGGATGAATAAGGATAAATTGTCAAATTCAGAGAAAATTATTAAAATACTAAAGGTATTAAGCCGGGAACCGTATAATTATAAAGCTGTAGATATCAGCCGGTTGTCCGGAATCAATCGAACGACAATCCATCGATTATTAGCTGTGCTTATAAAGCATGGTTTCGTCATACAGGAGGAGACCAGCAAACTGTATAAAATCGGACCTATGCTATACAATATTGGATCAGTATATTTAAATAATTTTAGTTATGAAGATAAAGTTATTGAAACCCTCAACAAAATTTCTCAAAGGGTAAGAGAGTCCGTCGGCTATGCCGTAATGGATAATGAAAAGGTAATTAACCTCTATGCAGTAGAAATGTATCAGCCGCTGAAGATGAATTACCGCCCCGGTTGGCTCTATCCTATGAATAGAGGCTCTTATGGCAAATGTTTATGGGCATATTATCCGAATCAGGAAAGAGTAAAAGAACTGCTTTATTCTCAGAAGTTTGAGAAACTCTACCCTAATACACTTACAGAACCGGAAGAGATACTTAAAGAATATGAGAATATCCGAAAAAAAGGCTATGTTATTAGCGATGAAGAGACTTTCGGACCATCTGTAGTAGGTGTGGGGGTGCCTGTATTTAATACAAAAGGAGAAGTGAAAGCTTGTATCGCAATGGCTTTTATAAAAGGCAATGATTATAAAGAAAAAATTGTAGAATTCAAAGAAGTACTCCTGACTCATTCAAAGGAACTGACAAAGTATATGCCTAATAATTATTTATAAATTCTAAAACATTCAGAAAAAATCTAACTCTTCTAAACAAGACATAATGTTTTTCGTAAAAACTCTAACCCATACTCTCAAAGGATTTATATTTATACAAGCTTATTTATTTTTAACTGATACAATGAATATTTCAATAGCCTGAGCGTGTAATATACATGCTTATTTTTTGTTCATATTTAAAATAATTCGAATCTTATATTTCCTGAATTTTCAAAATATTTTAAAAATTAATTGATTAGCCCAAAGAGGTCTGGTATAATACAATTAGTTCATTATACGAACTTAAGTTTGCATGATGAACAAAAAAGAAAAAAGGAGGCAAGATTGTATAAGTTTTTTGAAGATTATTCGTGGATAGGAGGGTTAATCTATGACGGAAACTAACGTAAGTTTAGAACAAACTAAGAAAAAAAAGACATTCAGAATACCACATGTTTATGTTTTATTGATTATTATCATGCTGATAGCAACTGTTGCTTCATATTTGATACCTGCAGGAGAATATGCCAGGGTAAGTGATGAGGCAACCGGCAGAATGATTATTGATGCAAGTTCCTTTCAATTAATTGATAGAACGCCTGTAGGGCTGTTTGATCTGGCTTTGGCAATACCTGAAGGTATGGCTGCTGCTGTTGATATCATATTTCTTGTAATTTTAGTTGTTGCATCTTTTGAGATAGTCAATGCTACCGGTGCATTTAACACCGGAATCGCTTATCTTGTAAAAAAACTTGCCAATAAAGAGTCTATTGTAATTATCGGTGTGACATGCCTTTTTTCAATAATTGGTGCTTTTCTCGGGTGGGCCGAAGGTGTTTTGGTCTTTATACCGCTTGGCGTTGCCCTATCTAAAGCCATGGGATATGATGCTTTATTAGGTATGGGTATGGTGGTGCTCGGTACCGGAGCTGGATTTGCGGGAGGCGTTCTCAATATTTATACTGTTGGTGTTGCACAGTCTATTGCAAAGCTTCCTCTTTTCTCCGGGATGGGTTTCAGGTTTGCAGCGTATGTTGTTTTTACGCTTATCACAATTATTTTCTTGCTGGTATATGCGAAAAAGGTTAAGAAAAACCCTGAAATAAGTCCGGTATACGGAGTGCCATTGGCAAATTTAGAAAAAATTGATCTTAATGAAATACCAGAATTTACTACAAGGCAAAAAAGTGTTATTTTAGTCGTTATAATAGGTTTTGCAATTTGTGTTTACGGAACCATGAACTGGGGATGGTATTTACGGCAGATTTCAGCATTATTTATTATTATAGGAATTGTTGCGGGCTTTGTTGGTGGGTTTAAACCCAGCGAAATGGCTGAACATTTTGCTAACGGTGCAAAAGGTATTATTTTTGGTGCTATAACCATTGGGCTTGCAAGAGGAATCCTTATTGTGATGGAAAAAGGACATGTAATAGATTCCGTGATACATTCATTAGCAGAGCTTGTGCAGGGTATGCCGACCATTTCTGCTGCTTGGGGAATGTACG
>CAZKKX010000115.1:0-7853 GCA_964553505.1 uncultured Eubacteriales bacterium
TTGCTGCATTCCCACTAAAAATCGTTGGAACGGATGGCTCGCCGGTTCGTGCAGTAGCAATGGAAATCGAAGAGTAAGCAGGGTAAAAAGCGAAAGCATTCTGAGCTATTAAGCCATGTAAGAGATAGCAAAGGATGCTTTCATCATATGAAAAATCAAAAAAATAATAACCTCGGATTTAACCGAGGTTTTTTGCTATTGGGACTCTGCTTTCTTTCCGAAGCGGTAATCCGTCTGACAAAAGTCAGTCTCAGAAAGGGAAAGTATTCTCTCCCTTTACCCTCTCTGCGTCGGATGTTCGAATCATCTCTCTTAGAACGAAAAAGAAAAAATCACCACGCATTGGTGGTGATTTTCTCTTTTGGCACTCCCGAGACGATTCGAACGTCCGACGCACGGTTTAGGAAACCGACGCTCTATCCCCTGAGCTACGGGAGCATATCGCACTATATATATTACAGTGAAATCATTTTTGTGTCAACTCCCAATAGATTCAAGAATTGAGAGAGCGAGAAGGCCAGGAGAATTAAGTGATTTCTTTCAAATCCTACTGGTTCTCGAACCCCTAATCTCTAACTAATCAATCATTACTATGGCTTCTATTTCCACATTGGCGTCTTTTGGCAGTCTTGCCACTTCCACAGCAGCACGAGCAGGATAATCGTCTGTAAAATACTCGCCATAAATTTTGTTCATTCCTGCAAATTCATTCATGTCTTTTAAAAATACCGTGCATTTTAAGACTTCATTCAATGTTCCTCCGGCTTTTTCAATAATGGATTTAACATTTTCTAAAGATTGTCTTGTCTGAGCTTCTATGCCTTCGGGCATATTGCCTGTTGATGGGTCAATAGGCAGCTGACCGGACACAAACAACAAATTACCTTTCCGAGTTCCTTGAGAATACGGACCTATGGCAGCAGGTGCCTTATCCGTAGCAATAATACTTTTTTTATTCATATAAAAACCTCCTTTTTCTTTCCTTTAGTTATTATATAATACTAAATATATTTTTTACCAATAATTCTAAAATATATAGAAAAAGGAGGTTTCTTATTTTTATTTTAAGCTATGACCTTTATTCTTATAACAAACCATTATCGATCAGGAATTGTTCTGCTATATCTTCCGGTTCATTTTGGTCAACATCCACTAACATGTTTAATGTTGCCAAAGTGTCATTATCCAGTAATGGCGGGAGCTGATTAATAACTTCTGCCAAATCCGGATAAGCATCCAATACTTCCTGCCGGATTACAGGTGTTGGATTGTATACCGGGAAAAAGCCTTGGTCGTCATCAAGATTGATGAAATTAAATGCCGGTATTCTTCCATCTGTTCCAAATCCCATGGCAACATCTGATTTTTCGTCTTTTAACGCCCCATAAGTCAGCCCGCTTTCCATCGTAATAACATTATCTCTATTGAATTCAAAACCATATACTTCTTCAAGACCTGGTATCCCGTCAACTCTCTCTAAAAAATCAACATTCGTTGCCAAGATAATATCATCGGAATTCTCAGTAATAAAAGAGGCTAAATCAGAGATTGACTCCAATCCCAGTTCTTGTGCATGGTCGTTGCGCATCATCAATGTGTAGGTATTATTGGCAGGTGCATAATCCAACCATACTACATTGTTTTCTTCAAGGTCCCATTCCTTAACTAAGTTATAAGCTTCGTCAGCCTCTGCAACTTGTTCATGACCCATTAGAGTCATCAAAGTTGTTCCTGTGTATTCCCAATATACATCTACTTCTCCGGCATGTAATGCTGGTCTTATAACCGGTGATTCTCCAAGACCGGTTCTGTCTTCAACGGGATAACCGTTGGCTTCTAATAATTGAAGAAGCATGTTTCCAAGAATCAGCTGCTCTGTCCATGCTTTTGAAGCAATTCTAATTGTAGGACCTTCTACTGCCTCTCCGCTTCCTTCTTCTCCTTCATCAGCCGGGCTACTGCCTCCACATCCGACAAATGCAAAGAGCAAAGCAAAAACCAGTGCAATACTAACTACTTTTCTGAACTTTTTCAAACTCATCATAATTCTTTCCTCCCCATTTTTCAATCTCTATACGCAGATGTTAATCTGCGTTGGATAAATCCTATTCCTTGATCCAATATAATTGCAATGCCTGCAGCCATCAAAGATCCTAATAGGGTTATAAAGGGTTTATAATGATTGATACCTGTAAAAATCAATCTTCCAAGCCCTCCTGCTCCAATAAGGTCCGCAATGATTGCAGTACCTACTATCAACACTGCCGAAGTCTGAATACCTGCAATAATAACCGGCAATGCCAAAGGAAGTTCAACCTTCCAGAAAACATCCCGTGACGGCATGCCCATACCTTTGGCTGCTTCCAATATATCAGGATCTATACCTTCTATACCGGCTATGGTATTCCTTGCAATAGGCAATAAACCATATAGCGTCAATGCAACAATAGCAGGCAAGACACCCACTCCCATTATTGGAAGAAATATGGCTACAACTGCAAGACTGGGAACACCCTGGGCAGCATTTAAAAATGATACAATCTGCGGCATCCATTTGTTAAAGGGGTATCTTGTCACAGAAATTCCCAGCACTAAAGCAATTATTATTGATAAGGAAAGGGAAATACCTACTAATTTTAAGTGTTGTACAAGAAGTTTCCATCCCTGTTGATTCAAAACTTCAAAAGCTTCCTGAATATCCAATTATGCCACCTCTCTCTTGGAAGTACTGCTATCTGTCGTATCTGTAATTAATCCCGGAGATACAATCGCTTTTTGTACTTTTCCCATTATATAGTCCACAAGAAAAGCCATAACAGAAACAAGTATTGCACCAACGATAATCATATCGTCATAAGTACGTACTATCCCCTGCTGGATTAAGCTTCCCAGATTCCTTTCTCCAATGTAAACTGCAAGGGTTGCGATTCCAACCATCATTACCAAAGCAACTCTTATCCCGGCTAATATTACCGGCATCGCAAGAGGCAACTGTACTTTGAATAAAACTTGTCTGGTAGACAATCCCATGCCTTTTGCTGCCTCCATGACATTTTCGTCTACTTGATTTAATGAGACATATACATTTCTGACAATAGGCAGCATGGCATAAAGAATTAGTCCAAACACTGCACTCCTTCGGCTAAGTCCAAATCCGGGCACACTAACAAGTATGCCATATAACGCAATACTCGGTACGGACATAATAAAGCTTCCTATGCCAAGAACACCTTTTGCAAGTCCAAGATTATTCCTAATGGCTATACCAACTGTCAGCCAGATAACCAGAGAAAGAATAATTGCAATAATAATCAATACAAAATGCTCAAAGGTATACGTCGAAATCTTATCGATATGTTTAATGAAATAATTGGCAATATCCAAGAAAAAATCTATTATAAACATATAATCACCCCGCTTCATCCTGTCCAAATTCGTGATAGGCTTCTCCGATATGTGAACGAATCTCATCCAAGTCAACTACTCCAAGAAGGGAATTATCTTCTTCAACCACGGGAACTGCACCCAGATCATATTGAAGCATCTGCGCCAATGCATCTCTTAGTGTTGCCTGCATAGGAAGGGTGGCTGGAATAGGTTTTATAATACTGTTCCAACCTTTTGAACTGGATCCTTTGGGCACGTCATTTCGGGCAACATACCCTACTACTTTATTATCTTCATCTACTATAATTGCTCGCTTCTTTTTATTATTTTCAAAAAAATGATGTAAAGCACTGATATCATTGTTGGTTGCTACTGTTTTTATATCCTTTTTTAAAACCGTATCTATACGAAGAAGATTTAGCACTTTTAATGAACGGTCGGAACCTACAAAATCTTCGACAAATTCGTTGTTTGGATTAAACAATAGGTTCTCAGGTGAGTCATACTGTACTAAATTTCCCTGCTCCATAATGGCTATTCTGTCTCCCATTTTTATTGCTTCATCTATATCATGGGTGACAAAACATATGGTCTTTTTTATTTTTTTCTGCAATCTTAAAAATTCATTCTGCAGCTGACTCCTGGTTACAGGATCAACTGCACCAAAAGGCTCGTCCATCAGCATTATTGGAGGATTAACCGCTAATGCTCTGGCAACGCCAACCCTTTGCCTCTGTCCTCCTGATAATGCTTTAGGATACTTTGAACGGTTTTCTTCGGGATCAAGCCCTACAATTTCCAATAGCTCATCCACTCTTTTTTTAGTTGTATCGTCTTTCCAATCAAGAAGCTTAGGAACGATTGCAATATTCTCATATACTGTCATATGCGGAAATAATCCGATCTGCTGAATAACATAACCTATATTCTGTCTAAGTTTATCCGGGTTTTGCTTTAAAACATTTACACCATTAACATAAATAGCTCCGGAAGTCGGTTCTATAATCCTGTTAATCATTTTTAATGTTGTGGTTTTTCCACAGCCAGACGGTCCAACGAAAACACATATTTCGCCTTCTCCAATATCCATAGACAAATTCTGAACAGCAGGTCTTTCCATTCCTGAATATTTTTTTACAACATTTTCAATCTTTATCATTTTCCCATTAGTCCTTTCTTGGAAAGTATAACAATAGTTTATTTTTACCTGAGTCCGGTAAATAAAAAAGCCCCTTTTTCGATCAAATTTATTTGAATTCTTGAGAGGGGCATATATTTTGAATTAAATAATGTTAAATTGCACGACCACCTAATTTTACCATAATTGTTTCTTAATTTAAAATGTGAAGAGACTTATCAATCGTACATGATTTGGTTATACAATGAATTAGAACGTTATTATTGGTAATATCCTTACATATGCTTCCAAATAAGGTCATATGCTCCTACTATTCTCTCTGAATCCGAGCTTTCCAATGTTTTTGCGGAATAAAAAAAGCTAAAGTTTATTGTTGTTTATTCAACCTTAGCTTTTTATCTTATTCTATTTCAATACCTAATCATCAATATAAGCACCAGTCTAATATGCTTTTTGAAATTACTTTTGTTGCTTTGATAATGTCTTCAATATCAATATATTCATTGGTCTGATGTGCCATACTTCCTTTACCCGGACCGTATATCACTGCAGGGATATTGCCATATTTAATCAAAACACCTGCGTCAGTAGCCCATGGTGCACCTGAAACAACAGGCTTTTTATATAATAAATCCTCATGGTTTTGTACAATGTTTTGAACCATTGGATGGTCCTTGTTTATAGCACCGCCCACCCAGCACGATCCAAACCACTCAATCATCGGAGGATTTTCACAAATCCAGGAATCTGTAGCAGCTGCTTGGCAAACTGCATCTTCCAACTCTTTTCTGGCTTCGCGTATACTTTCGTCAGGAGATACCCCCATTCTTCCCTCCATAATAACTTCATCCGGAACGCTTGACGGCCAATTCCCTCCAAAGAATTTTCCAATATTGATACAAAACGGGATTTCCAAATGACTGTATAAGCTATGTCTTTTCGTTTCTTTTCTGTCTTCTTCCAGCTTTTTTACTGCCTTATAAATTGTTTGAGCTTTTTCAATAGCGTTTATACCCAGGTAGGCCGTTGCACCATGGGCCGCCTTTCCTTTTACCTTAATTCTAAACCACATTGAACCCATACATGCAGGATATACTCTCATGTCGGTAGGTTCGGAAATAATTGCCGTATCTGCTGTGTATCCTCTGAGTAAAGTTGCGGCTGTTCCTGCTCCTCCGGTTTCTTCATCAACGACACTTTCTATGATAACTTCTCCTTTTAATTTTATTTCCGACTCGATTATGGCCTTAAGAGCAAAATAATTTGCCGCAGCTCCGCCTTTCATATCCGATGCGCCTCTACCAAAAATTTTGCCACCCTCTACTTTTCCGCTCCAAGGGCTTTCCTTCCAATCCTGATCTCCGGCAGGCACCACATCCATATGAGAGTTTAGAATAATAGATTTGCCGCCCCCTGTTCCTTTTAAAACACCCACAACATCAGGACTTTTACTGAAATCTTGCCTTGTAATCATTAAATCTTCGTATGCTTTTAATTCTTCCGGGTTTGGATTAAAAACATCTACCTGACAGCCTATTTTTTTAAGTGCATCTGCAAAGAACAGCTGAGCATTTTTTTCTTCTCCCTGCACAGACGGAAATTGTATCAGCGTACTTGTAAATTCTACGATCTCTTCTCGCATCTGTTCGATTTTCTCATCTATTGCTTTTTTTACATCCAAAACAACACCTCCTGCCACTACATTTTCACTTGATTCGGACAGCCGCAAGGGCTGTCCCTACTATTATAAACGAACCACTACTTATGTTTATGCTACATTCTCTATAAGCAGAGCAGCCCCCTGTCCTCCGCCTACACACATGGTAACTACTCCGAACCTTGCCTTTCTTTGCTTCATGGCATAGAGAAGTTTAGTTGTAAGAATGGTACCTGTTGCGCCAAGAGGATGCCCCAATGCAATGGCACCTCCGTTTATATTAACTTTCTCTTTATCAAGGTTTAATTCTCTAATGCAAGCAATCGATTGTGATGCAAAGGCCTCATTCAGTTCAAAAATATCAATATCTTGTATACTCATTTTTGCCTTTTCCAAGAGCTTTCTAACAGCATAAATAGGACCAAGTCCCATTACTTTATGGTCTAAACCAACAGATGCAAAGCCTCTTATAATCCCCATATATGGGTATCCTTCTTTTTCTGCTTTTTCTTTGCTCATAACAACCATTGCTGCAGCACCGTCATTCATAGGACAGCTATTTCCCGCAGTAACCCGTCCATTCTCTTTAAAAAGTGCCGGGAGCTTGAATAATTTCTCAAGACTCGTATTCCGTCTGGGGCATTCATCTATACTCGTAATTATTTCTTCCTTTCCCTTTCTTATCTTAATAGGCAAAATTTGTTCTTTGAACTTTCCATCTTCTATTGCCTTTAAAGCTAATTCATGACTTTTTAATGCAAATTTGTCCATTTCTTCTCTGGTAATATCATAATGATTCAAAACATTTTCTGCAGTTTCTCCCATAGAAGGGTCTCCACATTCTGGAGGTGACAACATTGCATCTAAAAATCTGGGGGGATTCATTGAATATAATTTCTTGGCCTTTTCAAGATAGTAGGGCCGATTTGTCATGCTTTCTGTCCCCCCTGCAATATAAATATCTCCTGCTCCGCTTTGTATCATGGCATTTGCAATACATATAGCTTCCAGCCCTGATGCACACTGCCTGTCAATTGATACTGCAGGAATATTTTCAGGCAGACCGGCTTTCATTGCCGCTACTTTTGCAACATTTCCCGGAAGTCCTAATAAATTACCAAAATATACATCCTGAATATCTTCAGGGTTAATCCCACTTCTTTTTACCGCTTCATGTATTACCATAGCACCTATTTCAAAATCTTTATATATTGAAAGCATTCCGCCATATTTACCTATGGGTGTTCTTACGGCAGATGCAATAACTGCTTCTCTAATCAAAAAATCACCTCAATTATACATGATTATTCTTAAAGTATCGCTTACAATCAAATTGGCTTCTGTTTTTGAAGCCACTTCATCTACTGTCGTACCGTCAAATAATTCTTTTAATACCAATCCCTGTTCTGTTACTTCCATAACTGCCAATTCCGTAATAATCAACGAAACACTTTCTTTTGCAGTAAGCGGCAAGGAACATTTCTTTTTAATTTTAGAACTACCATCTTTATTTGTGTGGGTAGTTACAATTATCACTTTTTTTGCATTTTCAGCCAAATCCATTCCGCCACCCATCCCCGGCACACGTTTACCGGGTACTATCCAGTTGGCAAGATTCCCTTTTTCATCTACTTCCAAAGCACCTAATATGGTAATATCCAGTTTACCGCT
>CAZKKX010000116.1:0-7825 GCA_964553505.1 uncultured Eubacteriales bacterium
GATATTTTCACTTAAATATTTCTGACTTTCAATAACCAGCGTCCTGTCTAATTCAGGAGCATTCTCCAACAGTATTTCCGCAGCAGCTTCAGGGTTCTCAATTGAATATTCATATCCTTTTGTCGTTGCTCTCATAAAAGCTCTGACTATATCGGGGTTTTCATTAATGTTTTTCTCATTTGTAATTATTACAGGTGTATAATAATCAAGTGCTTCATTTTCTTGTCCCAGATCGATATAATTTAACTCTATCCCTCTAATGCGTGCTTCTATCCCTGTCCATCCCTCAAAAATCCATGCAAAATCAATATCTTTCTCACTGGCAGCAAAAAAGTCCATATCGCCGCTGGTAATAATCTCTACTTTTTCCACTTCTGCATCATATTTATTCATCAAAGCTTTTAATGTCGCTTTTTCAACAGGAGAACCCCAGCCTCCATATCTCTTTCCTTCAAAATCCTCAGGTGATGCGATTCCTTTTTCCTTCACAGATGCAAAACCTGAAGTATTATGCTGTATAACAGTTGCAACAGATACGATGGGCATATCTTCTAATCTTGCAAAAGTAACACTTTCCTGGTAGCCGACACCAAACTGAGCCTGATCTGCAGCGACTACCGTCTCCGCCGTTCCTTCAGGCGGTTGTATGATTTCAACGTTCAGCCCTTCTTCTTCATAGTATCCTTGATGAATTGCTGCATAAAGACCTGTGTGATTTGTATTCGGCGTCCAATCTAATGATACCGTAATTTTTTCTTCTGATGCCGCACATCCTCCTGAAAACAATAATGCAATGAATAAAAAAGGTATTATGTAATTACTCAATTTATTTAACATCATAGTCACTCCTTACTATTTAATATTGTCCAAGGCATTAACTTCTTTTCCAGCCATTCTATAAGTTTAAAAAGCCCAATACTTAATACAACAATAATAAGAATATCTGCAAATAAAGCTTCTGTACGAAATGAGCTCATAGCTCTTGTCATGTATATACCCAAACCGCTTTTGGCACCAATCCACTCAGATATAACCGCACCCATGATACTGTAAGTTGCAGCAATTTTAATGCCTGAAAAAAACGCAGGCATAACAGCAGGTAATTCGACTTTAAAAAATATCTGCCAAGAATTTGCCTTCATTACTTTCATCAAGTTAATAAGATCTTTGTCCACTAAAGCCAGTCCCTCTGTTACATTGACCGCAATAGGAAAAAAACAAACGAGAACCACTATAACAATTTTAGGGCATATCCCAAAGCCCATCCAAATCATGAAAAGGGGTGCAATGGCGATAATGGGTACAGTCTGAGAAATCACCAATATGGGATAAAAAATATTTTTAACAATTTTAAACTTGTTCATAACAGCAGAGATAAACACACCGGTGATAATGGCAACAATAAAGCCGCTGAGAGCTTCAAATAGTGTTGTTTGGGTATGTATCCACAGAACCTGACGCGATTCAATCAAAGCTTTTATAATTACAGACGGCGCCGGTAATATGTATTTAGGCAATGAAATAATATTAATCACAACTTCCCATATAAAAATTGTGAGAATCATAAAAACAAGCGAACTAACATTACTTTCTGTATTTTGCAACTTTCTCATCTATTGTCACGCCTTCCGGTTTATAATCTATTTTTACAATAGATACCACTCGTTTCGCACCCTCAGTCACGCATATCTCTTGCGCTGTCTTTACAATTTCTAACAACTTATCCAATTCTCCTTCCATAGTTGTCTCCATTGGACCCACCTCATATCTGACACCGCTTTCATCAATAAGATTTATAACTTTGTCAACTACAGAATATATTTGGGTTTCTTGCACTACCGGTAGCACCTGTAAACTTACATGAACCATTTTTTCACTCCTTTACTATTAAAATTTTTATATGCCAATAACTTCGGAAGCCCGTATAAATCGTTATAATAAAAAAAGCTGCTGCTCAGATAGGCAACAGTTTCATAACAGATTTTCCTACGCTGGCATTATCCAGATCAGGTTCTTTCGGTCGGAATTCAATTATTCCCTCTCAGCCGAAAACATCAGCTCCCATTTATTATTGTATTGTAATTATTATTATATATTATGCAACCAATAAATCAAGCCCTATAAGAATTTAAAATTGCTACTTGATATTTGAGAATTCAATGGTGGATTTTTCCTTGTTGTGCTCATATGTATACCCTTCTTCTTTATCATCCTCGGAAAGAAACCTGGTGGGAATTTCTATTACAAATTCGCTTCCTTCACCTTCTTTACTATTGATTTTAAGTTTTCCTCCATGCAAATCCACAATGGTTTTTACTATAAACAAACCAATGCCGCTTCCTTCATTATTTCTTTTAAAAGAAGGGTCCACTTGCCGAAAAATTTTAAATATCTCATTTGACATTTCAGATGGTATACCAATACCCGAATCCTTTACAGATATAAGAATACAATCATCTTTTTCACATATACGCACTTGAATAATTCCGTTGACTTTTGTATATTTTATTGCATTTGACAGAAGATTTAGTATAATTCTTTCAATTTTTTCCGCATCACAAGCCACTATTTTTTCCTCAATTTCCGTATCAAAAATTAGTCTTATTCCTTTTGCTTTTGCGTATTCCACAGTAGAAAGCGTTGTTTCTTCAACAATAGCAACGATATTTTGGTTTCTTATGTTTAAGTCGAAAAATCCGGATTCAATTTTTGCAATATCAATCAGATTATTGATTAATTTTAATAAACGGTAACAATTCTGTTTCATAATCTTATTGTATCTGAGAAGTGCTTCATTTCCGGCATTCAAATCGTTCAACAATTGTATCGAACTTAGAATAATATTAAGCGGCGTCTTAAACTCATGAGTCACATTGGCAAAAAACTCATTCCGTTTTCGATCATGCTTTATCATCTCAATCAATTTTTTTTCACTTTCAATTAACCGATTCTCAAGGTGAATATTTCTTTTCTCTTTATAAATATCCTCCATCATTATTGCTGCATACTTTTTTTTGTTCACTTCAAAACACGAAGCATGAATTCTTGCCCATTGATTTACGATATTATTTTTAACAATAAAATAAGAATTGATTTCTATGCCTGATAAAGGTTTTCTGTTACTAAACACAGATTCAATTGTGCTCTTTAACGGACAAATACTGCAAGCCTTACTCTCTCCACAACCTTTACTGCTACTATTATAGCAACCTAAGCCTTCTCCTGCCTTTTTCCCCACAAAATCTTCTTTGCTTTTTTCTGTTTTTTCTTTTAGTACTTGATTCACATCAATAATAATCTTATCTTCATCTACTATCAGGATTCCTATGGGAATGGTTTCAAAGAAACTTTTTAAACCATTCATTTGATTTTCTAATGTGTTTATAGTATTAAAATAGTCAGTAAATTTTTCATTCCTGTTATAGCTTGTACATTTATTCTCTCCCTTTAATATTTTTCCACTTTCATTAGTTTCTTTTGATGAATTCTGCAAAACCCCCATGTCAAAGTCCCCCTTTGATTATATTACTTTGACTAATTACACAGAAAAAATTCCAAATTATTACTTAAATCGCTTTATTATAACACGAATCGACATTGTAAACAATGATTGTTGAAAAGTCTACATTCAAGCAACAATATGCAGGCTTTGAAAAACGAGACAAGTTCTATCCTTTAAGTTCTAAGATCCCAAAACGCTGCTTCTTTCCTGCTGTCTAAGTGAAAATGTCTATCATAGAAGCCGACACCGCCGCCTAACCCATCCTCTTTGCACAATGCCATCCATTTTACTTTTACATTATTCAAGAATTGATCCTGCCTATTTTTTGAATAGGCGGAAAACTCTTTCATGGGTAAGGCAATATCAGCCGCAATACCGGTCAAATGCTTACTCTTAGGTGCGCCCCCTATGGCTTTATTATAGCTTATTGTCCGGTACCCGCTGTTTACTATCATTACCCGATTATACCAAACCCTGATTTTTTCTAAACGCTGAATATGATCTATTACTTTATCATTCAAAAGCACTTCTCCATTAGTAGGACATTTGAATTCATATATATTAAAATGAGGTGCTATTTGCCCGTCATATACTTCAATATTCAGTTTACTCATTTTGATTCCTCCTGAATAATCTACTCAATTTATAGTATTCAATCATAAGTCATAAAGTTAAACAAAGCGGTACATACTATTAAATAAATATTTGACCAGGAGGTAGCAAATGAACATAGAAAGGGCTAAAGAAATTATCAATTCAAAAGATATGATTCAGATATGGCATGGCAGTTCCGAAGTCTGGTTGGAAAATGTAGAAGGCAACTATGCAGAAGTAAAGGACCTGTCCTCCAACAAAATCAAAAGAGTTCCGGTTAATGAATTAAACGAAGTATAAGGTTTTGCTTTCCGCAAAACCTTATTAAAACTCTCTTTTATTATAAAACTTTATTGAGAGCAGGGCGAATCCCAAGATTATCAACACTTTTTTAATCTCTTTTTATTTCTGGGTATATGTTTTAGCAATAAATTATTATATAATGTTTTATAGATGTAATAATGATTAAAGGCTTTTAAAATGTTATGCTCAAATTATTACATATACTGTTCAGACATACATGCTTCATTATTCTAATGTAAATTAAACAGCAAAATGTAAAAGGAGGATTCATATGGCTAAGCGTATGATTAGAAATTATTTCAGTTTATTGCTCATAGTCTGCTTAATCGGCATCTCTGTACAGCCGTCAGATGCAGCAGGTAATGCCTGGCAAACAGTAGGCGGCGCAGGATTCGTCAGCACATCTATCGTAGATATGTCTGTTTGCGATGGCATCCCTTATGTTGCATATCAAGATAATATGCAAAACAAAAAAATAACCGTTATGAAGTATAATGGGACAGCTTGGGTCAATGTGGGTAATCCTGGCTTTACACAAGGTCAGGTCCACGAGTTTTCATTATTTGTGAGCAACGGAACGCCTTATATTGCGACAAGAGATATGTCTCTTGGCAATAAAGTTTCCGTCATGAAATATGACGGCACTTCATGGAAAAATGTAGGAAATGCAAGTTTTTCCGACGGATATGCGGATTACATATCCCTTTATGTAGATAACAATACACCATACGTTGCTTATAAGGATTCCATGCAAAGTCAAAAAATCACGGTAAAGAAGTACGATGGCACATCGTGGAATAACGTAGGTCAGTCAGGTTTTTCTCAAAAAGCTGCCGAATGCATTTCTCTGTTCGTCGATAATGGTACGCCTTATGTTGCTTATAAAGATTCTGCTAAAGATGATAAAGCATCTGTAATGAGATATGACGGGAACTCATGGGTTTATGTAGGCACCCAGGGATTTTCAGTGAGTTCTGTTTGCTATCAGAGGAATACTACAAATCCGGATCCCGAATATGTTTCTCTACAAGTATCCAATGGTATACCTTATGTCGCTTTTAAAGATTTATCTAAAAATGGAAAACTGACTGTCATGAAATATAACGGAACTTCGTGGGTTTCAGTAGGAAATCCAGGATTTACAAATGGGATAGCTGATCATTCAACGCTTTTCGTTGATGGGGAAACACCATATATTGCTTTTAGGGATTCCACCCAAAATAAAGCTACTGTCATGAAATATAACGGATCCTCTTGGGAATATGTAGGCATTGCCGGTTTTTCGGCAGGGCTGGTAGAATCAATATCCTTAATGTTGGATAATGGTGTTCCATACATAGCATACAGAGATGTCAACTACAGAGGTGCAACCGTAATGAAATATGCAGTCCCTGAAGTTTCCGCACCAGTTGAGTCTACTCCTCAACCTGTTGCGCCTCCTGATGAACCTGTAACTCCCGAAGAACCCTCTAACCAAGAATCTGCAAATGGATTTTCAGATACTTCTGATCATTGGGCAAGAGAAATAATACTTGAAATGAGTTCTGAAGAAATTATTAACGGTGTTGGCAACAATTTATTTGAACCGGAAAGAGATATAACACGTGCAGAATTTGCTGCAGTTATTATAAGAGCTCTGGATTGCACCAAAACAAATAATTCAAATCCCTTTTCCGATATCTCGGTTTCAGACTGGTATTATAATTCAGTACTTGCAGCTTTTGAAAACGAATTGATCACAGGTTACAACGATGGTTCATTTATGCCTCAATCCAGTATAACCAGACAAGAAGCTATGGCAATTGTGGTAAGAGCAATATCGAGGGATTCATCTTTAGAATTGAATATAAATGAAATCACAAATATTCTTGCCGCATTTTCCGATAGAGACTCTGTAAGCGACTGGGCAAAAGCATCGGCAGCACTCTGTATAAAAGAGGATATTATAACCGGCAGAAGCGGAAACACCATTGCTGCTCAGGATAATATAACGAGGGCCGAAACGGCAGTGATTATAAAAAGGCTGTTACAGAAAATAGCAATTATATAGGAACCATTCTGTCTAAAGGTTTTATGAAAAAGGATTAATAAGGCTTGTATTTGGAGAATATATGGTATAAAATGAATAATGCTGAAAGGAGTGTGTTCAATTGCAGGAAGTTATTTTAAATGCAGAAGAAAGGATTACTAAGTCCGGGAAATTTAAAGAAGCAGGTTACATTCCCGGTATATTATATGGTGATGGTATTGATAATGCTACATCTGTAAAATTCAATGAATCTGATTTGCGAAGAATCCTTTCAAAGCATGGTGCCCATACGAAATTATGGATTCAATACAACGATGATAAAAAATTCGGATTCATAAAAGATATACAAAAACACCCTGTTTCACATCAAATACTACATATGGATATCCAAATTGTTTCACAGGAGCATGACGTTAAGATGCAGCTGCCAATTATCTTTAGCGGTGAAAACCAGCTTAGACAAAATCAATTGCATCTTCAGGTTCAAAAATCTGTTGTTGATGTAATTGGAAAAGTAATCTTGATGCCTGATGCTCTATATGTAGATGTCTCTGAAAAAGAACATGGCTATATGATTACAGCTAAAGATATTGAATTAAATGAAGAAATAAGGATTTTAAATCCTGATGATATTTACGGCAGTATCGGGCACTTGAAAATTACAACTATTGAGGAGCCTGAAAAAGAAGAAGTGGAATCAGAAGAAGACGCTGATGAAGCTGAAGGCGAAACAGAAGACGAAGAATAAATCTTCATTAAGATTATTTCTTAAAAAAATAAACCCGTATGAACAGATTGATTTATCCGATGACGAACTCTGTTTATACGGGTTCATTCTTTTCAAAATGTCTTGCTTTATAATTGATAAAAGCAGCTAAGATTATGAAAGCTGATCCGGTCACAGACAACAAAGTTGGTATCTCACTCCAAATCACTAAACCAATAATTCCTGAAAAAACAATACTGGCATAACTGTATATGGCAATTTCTCCTGCAGGCGCGTATTTATAGGCTGAAGTCATACAAGTTTGATAAAGTGTGCCGGTTAAACCCAATACCAACAGTTTAAACAGCCCCCATCCTTTTGGAATAACAAAATGACCCATAAACACAAATGGTAGAAATGCAACGGCTGTAATAAGAGAATAATAAAACATAATAACAAGGGTATCATCTGTTTTCTGGAGGTGTTTTATATTTGTATACGCAGCTCCGGTAAAAACTGCTGAAAAGAAAGCAAAAATATAAAAGATATTGATACTATGGAACTGGGGTCTTATGATTAGAACCGCACCTAACAAACTTAATAAGAATGTATATATATGAACTTTTCTGATTTTTTCCTTGATGAAAACCCAAGAAAAAATAATTACAAAAAAGGGGTAAATATTTGTAAG
>CAZKKX010000117.1:0-5237 GCA_964553505.1 uncultured Eubacteriales bacterium
GTTTATTTTCTTTCCCTTTTCGTTCAAACTTCACAACACCGTCTATTTTAGCGAAAAGCGTATCATCGCCGCCTTTTCCTACATTGATACCGGGATGTACTTTGGTGCCTCTTTGTCTAACAAGAATACTGCCTGCACTTACATATTGCCCATCCGCTCTTTTTACACCTAAACGTTTGGATTCACTATCTCTACCATTCTTTGAGCTTCCTACTCCTTTTTTACTTGCCATAGACCACACCTCCTTATGACCTAATATTATATTATTTACATTCAACTAACATTCGATTTTTTCAATTTTAACTTTTGAAAAAGGCTGTCTGTGTCCGCGTTTTTTTCTATAATCTTTTTTAGCCTTGTATTTGAAAATAACAACTTTATTTCCTTTTCCATTTGCAACAATGTTTCCGGTAACCTTCGCATTATCTAAAACAGGAGTTCCGAATTGAATATTATCGCCGTCGGAATAAACAAGTACTTTGTTAAATTCGACTGTTTCACCTTCATCGAGTCCTAATTTTTCAACAGAAATAACATCGCCTTCTTGAACCCTATATTGCTTGCCTCCGGTTTCTATAACTGCATACATTAAAAAGTGCACCTCCTCTATCCGATACTCGCCAAATGAAGGTAAACAAATACTGTTTTTTAAACCTCATTTGTGCGGCTTACGAAAATATATGTTATCATAAACATTCATAGATGTCAATTGTTTGAACCAAAATGCCCCATTTATCCCCATTTACTACACTTATACTTACACTTATATTAACTCATTCAACGGCACCTGTTTATGGTCTTTCATAAAGTACAATTCTTTCCTGATTATATTTATGCTGTCCAATTCTATTTTAAGTTTTGATTCTTTAATAAAGCTTTGCATCATCAATTCCGGATTCAGATTACCATTACTGCCGGTATTAATGGTAGCCTGTATTTTATAAGCTTCATCATTGGAACAGATTAGTTTAAAATCATGAATAAAAGGCCGGATATTGATTTCCTTAAAAGAATTGTTTTTCACCCGTTTTTTCGTAACAATGATTTCATCTTTGGATAGATAATCCTTTATATGATATATTAATTGCTGCTCTTGAATTATATTACTAATAAAAGATATTTCATAGTTTCCGTAGGCTACAAGAGCTGCTAAAGATTTTTTCTCTTCTAATATTTTATGACATTGCAAAATACTAATTCCTGAAGGCAAAACTGCATTTAGTCTTGATATTATTTTCTCATCGGAAACATTATTCTCAATATAAACTTCCATATACTCTGAAATGCTGGATAATCCTACCGATAAAGGATGTGCAATGCTTAATTTTGGATGAGGCGAAAAACCCTGAGAATATGCAACACTAATTTCTGCTCTTCTAAAAGCTCTCTGAAAAGTGCTTATTAAATCTAAATGTGAAATGTATTTCATGTAATCAGTTTTAGTATATTTTATTAGATACTTATTCATTTTCATCACCATTCATTTTGCATACGAACGTTTTATTTATTCCACAGCTTGTACATCCCTTTCTACAATCTGCTGTAATTTTTTCATGGTAAGCTCTTTCATTTTCAGAAACCAGAAACATCTTTTCAACACATGTATCAATATGATCCCATGGAAGCACTTCTTCATAGTTTCTTTTCCGGTTAGAGTAGAAATATGGATCTACTTTGGTTTTTTCAAAAGCATTTTGCCATTTTTCAAAATCAAAAAACTCGCGCCATCCGTCAAACTTACAGCCATTTTTCCATGATTCTATCAGTGCTTTTCCAATTCTCCTATCCCCCCTTGCAAGAACAGCTTCCAAAAAGCTTGTATGTACATCGTGATAATTATAGGAAATGTGTTTGATTTTACTAAACCTTTCTGATAGATACTTTTGTTTTTCAGCCAATATTTCCATATCATCCATAGGAAACCACTGAAAAGCCGTATGAGGTTTAGGAACAAAATTAGAGGTACTTATGGTAATGTTAAGTCTTCTTCTATTCTTTTTATCGCGAACACTGTAATAAATATCAATTATCCTCTTTGACAGATTAATAATACCCTCCAGATCTTCATATGTCTCTGTAGGAAGACCTATCATAAAATAAAATTTAATATTATGCCACCCCAATTTAAAAGCATTTTCAACTGCAAAGAAAATATCATCTTCAGTAATATTTTTATTAATAACATCTCTCAGCCTTTGAGTGCCTGCTTCAGGTGCAAAGGTCAAACCTGATTTTTTAACGCTTTGAATTTCATCCAGAACCTTAAAGGAAAAAGAGTCTAATCTAAGTGATGGAAGTGATAAAGATATATTTTCGTTTCTGCATTTTTCCATCAAAGAAGTAACCATTGATTCAATTCCGGAATGGTCACTGGTACTTAAAGACAGAAGAGATAATTCATCATAACCTGTGTTTTTGATTAATTGGTCAGTAATTTCCATTATTTTTTCCAAGGAGCGTTCTCTTAAAGGACGGTAAATCATTCCGGCCTGACAAAATCTACAGCCCCTTGTACAACCTCTCAGCACTTCCACCATAGCGCGGTTGTGAACGACATCGATAAAAGGAACAATAAATTTATCCGGATAAAACGCACCATCCAAATCAGGTTCTATTTGTTTCGTTACTTTGTCAGGTGCACACAAATATAACTTGTCCATGTTTTTCAAGGTCATATTTGGATTATAATGTGCTTCATAGAAAGAAGGGATATAAATTCCTTGAATTGTAGATATATCTTTTAAGAACTCAAATTTGGTTTTTCCGCTGTCTTTCCACTCAATAAATCTTTTCATGATTTCTATATTAACGGATTCACCTTCTCCTATAATAAAGAAATCAATAATATCTGTCAAAGGTTCGGGATTATAAGCACATGGCCCGCCTGCGCAAATAAAAGGATCATTTTCGTTTCTATCTTCTTTTAAAACAGGTATACCGGACAAATCCAACATATTGATCACATTAGAATAACTCAGCTCATATTGTAAAGTGAATCCGACGATGTCTGATTCTATAATAGGTGTTTTGGTTTCCAATGAAAATAAAGGAATATTGTTTTTTCTCATAATAGCTTCCATATCATGAGCGGGCGCAAAAACGCGCTCACAAAAGATTTCCTCTTCGTTGTTAAGAGCATGATACAAAATCTGCATACCTAAGTGGGACATACCTATTTCATAAATATCAGGAAAGGCAAAAACAAATCTGCCTTTAAAACTCTCTTTTACAACAGAATTGATTTCTTTTCCGATATATCTGGCCGGTTTTTCTACTTGCGGCAAAAACTTATCTAAACAATCTAATCGCGACATTCAAATCTCCTTCTTTTTCTGTTTCTTCAATTCAAGTATTTTACTAAAATCAGAATATATTCCATACTTAAAAATCCCTTTCAATATATCAGCTTCGGTTAATTGTCCTTTATACTTGCCTTTTTCACTTACAATAGTGAATATTCTTTTTTTTGCAGGTGTTAATGTATCTAAAGCGTATTTGATTTTATTATTGATTTTACAGACAACAATCTTATTAGGGGATTTTTGTCTGTCGATAATATCCATATACCGTATAATTTTATAGAGGACAAATTGGCTTTCTTTTTTTGATGATATATATACATTTACTGCGACTAAACATATGACCATATTTAATATATCATATTGTGTCAAGTAAATACCTAAAATGAAAAGAAATAAAGAAAATATTTTCGAAAATAATAAAGTGATCTTAATGGATTTTCCGTAGCCCAAAAAATAAGTCAAGTAAAGCCTTATTATTTTTCCTCCGTCTAACGGTGTAACAGGTAAAAGATTGAATATGCCAAGTACGGCATTTACCAAAATTGCTTCCTTTATGAGACTATTTTGTGTATATTCAGGTAATATATTTAATATTAATGCAATGGTTATATTGAGTAATGGTCCTGAAATGAGAATCAGCATTTCATGTGAAGGTTTTATTACGTAATTCTTTAGCTGTAAAACACCACCCCAAACATTGAGTTCCATTTTTTCTACTTCATATTTTAAAAAAACTGATATATAATAATGCGTCATTTCATGTAGAAATACGAACAAAAAACATACGAAAAAAGTACCCGCCTTTCCATAAAAAATGAAAAAAATGAGTACAAAAACCAAAATATAATTTAATTCAATTCTTGTTTTAGGGATTTTAAAAGTAAACATTCTCAATTCAAATCCATATATTCCTCTGGATTTACAATTTCACCGTTCATCCATAATTCAAAATGAAAATAATTGGGGTCATCACCAGAAGAGTCAACTGAAGCTAAAATATCTCCCTTTTTTATGTTCTGAGCACTATTTACATAAATTGAAGAACAACCTCCGTAAATTGAAAAAATCTGCTGTCCATGATGAATTTTGATATAATTTCCATAAACATTGCTATGCCCCGTTTCAGTTACAATTCCATCTCCTATGGAATAAATATCCATGTTTTTAGGAGAATAGTAATCAATTCCTCTTTGAAAACTTTCGGTTCCGATTATTGAATCATAGCTGCTTCCGAAGGTTGAAATGACCTGTCCTTCGTCTACAGGAGGTGAAAAAGCCAATTGTTCATTTTTTCCTTGAATTAACTTGGCGACTTTAAGAGGAAGTTCCGGTATTTTTTTTAACGCACCAACGGTGTTCGATGGTATTTCTTTAAAATTGTATTCTTTAGTAAGGCTTGTTTCGACAATACTTAATAATTTATTAGTCATAGTCATGTCTGCTTTCTTTATACTAATCACAACTACCACTATAATTATACAAAACAGAATTTGGATAATTATTTTATAGCCTTTTCTATTGCTTTTTTTATAATATTTTCTTCCCAAAGAGTTTCCCTCCAAACATTTCCTCTATAAAAGATATTTAAAATCCTTAAAAAATATTACATATATTCGGAAGAAAGTTAAGGATACCCTTTGCGGGTTCTGCGTCCCACTCACAGTCTCAAAGACGAAATTAAAAATTTCCACTAAAGCGAATAGCAACTCTTGCTAATCATAGATTAGAGAGTTCCACTCACAATAAAATAAGACCTCTATGAGATCTTATTTGTATTGGTGCGAAGAGCGGGAGCAGTAGCGATGACGCAATTATAAATTGCTATCGCCTTGCAAAAGACCTACATCAGAATCACGGATTCTGTGTTAGGGCTTCTTTGAACCCTTTGCGGGTTCTGCGTCCCACTCACAGTCTCAAAGACGAAATTAAAAATTT
>CAZKKX010000117.1:5337-7802 GCA_964553505.1 uncultured Eubacteriales bacterium
CACAATAAAATAAGACCTCTATGAGATCTTATTTGTATTGGTGCGAAGAGCGGGACTTGAACCCGCACGGGTTACCCCACACGCCCCTCAAACGTGCGCGTCTGCCGATTCCGCCATCCTCGCATATTATGGTTCTCGAATAATTTGCCAAGTTTTTGCTCCTGAGTAAAAATCGAAAAATACGGGGTCTATTTCACCAACAAGTTCATTTGTTGATACAGCGCCATATTTTTTATACAGCAGGCAGTAGTAAGGCAAATCCTCTCCTATAATTGTTTCTATCTCATCAAGAAGCTCTTCCTTTTTTTCATCGGTATGGTTTCTCTGAAGCTCTACAAGCAAATAATTCAAATAATCATTATGATAGTGTATTGAGTTTCCATACTCTGAATGAAGCGCAAATCGAAAGTCCATTAAATGAGAAACATGCCATCCACCCAGATATAGGTCAAAATCTCCTCGATTGATTTGTTGAGTATAAGTATCAAAGCCAACATATATAATATTAGTGAAAATTCCTATTTTGTCAAGACTTTTCTTTATTATTTTTGCACAATCCGTCCTGTTTTTATTTTCCGAATTAACCAATAAATTTATACTAAGTTCTTTCCCATTTATGTCTTCAAGAACAGAGTTGTTGTTTCTATCTTCGTAACCTGCTTCTTTTAACAACTCTTTTGATTTGTCCTGATTAAAATTATAAAAATTCTTAGAATTGCTGTCTGATTCTTTTAAGTAATCCGGATAAAAGATACTGTCACTTTCTGCAGCCGCACCTAAATAAATATGCTTAATGATTTCTTCGGTATCGATAGCATGACATATGGCTTGTCGTACCCGTCTGTCCGATAGTGCTTCATTCTTAAAATTAAAACCTATAAATTCAACTTCATTTGAGATAAATTCATGTATCGAGAGTGATTTATCCTCCTTATATTTACCCCAATCTGTAGTATGAGAATAGGCAATATGTATGTCATTGATCTCCAATAATCCGATAGATTCTTCAGGTGAAGGAACGATTTTAAAAGTCAGATTATTCAAAGGTTTTTGATCTCCCCAATATTGCTTGTTCCCCTTCAATTTAATATATTTTAACTTTTCAATTTCTTCTACAATATAGGGACCTGTTCCAACCGGGATAAAACCTGTAGTGTTAATGTATATATTTCCTGATGATGCATCTTCAGGCAAAATAGGAAATACAAAATGCTCAATAGAATTATCATAATTGTTTTTAAAAATAATTCTTACCGTATGCTCATCAACTTTTTCTACTTTATTTATATTAGCAAGAAAAATCTTATACGGAGAAGGTTCATGCTGTTTATTATTTAAATAAGTATTAATGGTGAAAACCACATCATCCGAGGAAAATTCAGATCCATTATGCCAGATTACATTTTTTTGTAAATATAAAATAAGCTCATGACCGTCTTGTAGATATTCCCATTTTTCAGCAAGCAAAGGGACTGCCTTCAGCGATTTATCCAAATCCACAAGACTTTCATAAATTAGTTTATTTAAATAATAAATAGATTCATCTTTACTGACAACCGGATTCAATGTTTTATAATTCAACATGGGAATTGAAACTTCATTGAGAATAACAGGAATACCTTTTTTTTGAGGAGCTTCTTCAGAATTTTCAATTGATGCATTACATCCTGAAACAATAATAAATAGAAAAAGCAATAAGATTTTTATGAGAACTTTTAATCCATTCAACTTATTTACCACTCCTGACTAAAATAACTAAAGAAGTAAATTGCAATAGTATGGTATAGATATAGATTGGAGCTAATCTTGCATATTAGACCATAAATCTTGCTGATATTTAAGAGCTTCATCGATCTGCCCGTATAAGTCAATGAGATTACCGGAATTATCAAGGATAATGTCTGCATGTCTATTTCTTTCCTCGCGTGATAATTGGGATTCGATACGGGATTTAATTTCTTCATAAGAAAGATTGTCTCTTTTTTTGATTCTTTCGATTTGTGTTTCTTTGTCAACATCGACCACCCATATTACATCGACCATTTTATCAAGACCTGTTTCAATTAGCAATGGGGCATCTATAACAATTATATTTTCTTTATATTCTTTCAACTGTTTATCTATTTCTGATATAATTCTCTCATGCATGATTTGGTTCAAGATTTTAAGTCTTTCTTTATCATTAAAAACAATTCTTGCCAGTAATTTACGATTAAGTGTTCCGTCATCATTAAGTATCTTTTTCCCGAAAATTTGAATTAAGCTGTTCAAGGTATCGGACCCAGGCAAAACCAAATGTCTGGAAATTTCATCCGCTTCGATAACTGTTATTCCCTTTTCGGACAGATAGTTGGAAGCTGAACTTTTTCCTGAGCCTATACCGCCCGTTAACCCAATTGTTTTCATAATACACCTCTATTTTAAACGATACCAATTTTCTCCAACATTTAAATCTACTTTAAGAG
>CAZKKX010000118.1:0-7676 GCA_964553505.1 uncultured Eubacteriales bacterium
TTAATAGATACAACACCTTCTTCATCCCTGGATAATGCCGAAACAGGACACACTTTTATACATGCAGCATCTTCACACTGCATGCACATCATAGGAACTGCAATACCAACTTCTTCATAATCATGTACCGTTACCGCCGCATGTTTAGGATTAAATGCCAATGTTTTTCCAAAAGAACATACTATCTCGCAGGTCTTACAGCCAATACATTTTTTGGGAGAAATCATTAAAACTTTGCTCATAAACTTCCCGACAACTTTTTGCCAGGGTGACACCTCCTTTAATTTTCAATATTCAGATAATTTTGCTGTTATTATAATAAAATAGCAAAAGATATGCCAAATACTAAAGCCTATGATTGCAATGCATCACAGGCTTTTATTTATAGTTTGTTCTGTTTTGGAGCATTATTTGATTTTATTAAGTTCTATTTTGGAACAATGTTCTATTTAAGAACACCCTAACCGGTGTTTATCTATTTTTCTGTATAAAGTATTCCTTCCTATTCCTAATTTTTTTGCTGCTAAGGTAATGTTCCCTTCGCATTTTTTTAGCGTTCTTTCAATGAATTGCTTCTCAGCTTCTTCCAAATTAAAACATTCGATATCTTTCAAATGGCACTCCTGTTTATTGTTTTGCCCTATCTGAAGCTGAACTGACTGGGTATTGATTATCCTTTCTATTACGTTTTCCAGCTCTCGAATATTCCCTGGCCAATGATATCCATGTAGTTTCTTTATTGTGTCCGGACATATGTCCACTTCTTTTTTATTTAATTTCTTTGAAAGCATTTTCATAAAGTAATGTGCCAGCGGCATAATATCTTCTTTGCGTTCTCTTAAAGAAGGAAGCCGAATGGGTAACACATTTAGTCTATAATATAAATCCAGCCTAAAATCACCTTCATCTACCATTATAGACAGATCCTTATTTGTTGCTGCTATGATCCTTACATCAATTGGTATTTGTTTTCCGGTACCTACTCTGCTTATAATGCCTTCTTCTATAACACGTAATAGCTTTGTTTGCATGTCTAAGGGCATTTCGCCTATCTCGTCAAGAAGTATGGTTCCGCCATCTGCTATTTCAAATTTTCCCGCCGATCCACCTTTTTTCGCACCTGTAAAAGCACCTTCTTCATATCCAAACAATTCAGATTCTATAAGATTAGTGGGTATTGCTCCACAATTTATAGCAATGAACGGTTCTTCCTTTCTGCTGCTATGATTATGAATAGCCTGTGCAAATACTTCTTTTCCCGTACCGCTTTCTCCTGATATCAGGATTGTTGATTTACTGTCGGAAATTTTTTTGGCATATTGTACGATTTCTAAAAATCTGTCACTGTTTCCGATGATTTTATCAAAAGTATATATTGCTTTATTATTCATTATCCTGTCTGCAAGCTTCCGGTTTTTTTTAATTTCTTTAAATTCAAAAATAATTTCCTTCAATACTTTTTCATCAGAATTAATCGGGTACACACTGAGACTGAATTGTAATCTGTTTGTATTCGTATTTACCAGCACGTCTTCCTCATGAAATATCCCTCCTGCTTTTACAATTTGAATCACATGTCCAAACCCTTCAAATAATTCTCCAATATTTTTACTCATCAATTCTTTTTGTGACATTCCGAACATTTCTGTCGTTTTTTTATTAAAAGTCAAAATGTTTCCGCTGATATCAGTAGTTAGAATCCCTGCAGAAATAGATTCTACAATTGTTTCAGTTCGGTTTTTTGCCAGTGCTAATTCCGTATTATATCCTTTTATCAATAGAATTTTTTCTATCGCATTGGCTGCTGCAACAACCATTCCCAATGTATGGGGATGAACATATTCACTATATCCTGTCAAATCTAAAGAACCTATGATCTGACCCTCTGGGTTTTTGATGGGTACTCCTGAACAAGTCCACCTGTGGTATGCTGTTACATAATGCTCCTTGCCGGAAATTTGGACTGGCATTTCTTCAGCAATAGCCGTTCCCATAGCATTGGTCCCGATACTTTGTTCGTCCATATATGCACCCGGTATCATCTTGAGAGAAAAAGCTTCCATCAAAATATTTTCATCCCCAATAATATTGAGGATACACCCTTCTTCATCGGTTAAAATAACGAAAAATCCTGAACCTTTTACAAAATTATATAAATGATCAATAAAGGGCCCTGCATTAATAATAAGCTCCCTATTGTCTTCAAGTTTTTTCTGTAGTTCTAAGCCTGAAATAATATTAGAGCTGTATATCCTGTCTAATGGAACACCCATTTCAGTACATCTTTTATGTGAGTGTTCTACATATGAATTGGTCATATAGCACCACTCTTTCTTTCATTGCTTAGTTAAAAAATATCACAATATAATTCCAAATTCAACAGAAATGCTTTTGACTGGTTTTAATATAATACTTCTCCAACATTTCCATTTATTGTTTATAGTGATTTAAAAAAAGATTTTCCGCAAAGCAAAAAATCTTTTTTATAATCTTTTTTAAATCTCATTAATAATTAACTGTCCTATTTTCTTTGTTCCGGCAAGTTTCATGCCTTCGCTCATAATATCTCCTGTTCGATATCCCTGATCCAATACAGTTTTTACTGCCTCCTCAATAATATCGGCTTCCTTAGACAGATTAAAAGTATATCTAAGCATCATAGCAGCAGATAAAATGGTCGCCATAGGGTTTGCTTTATCTTGACCTGCAATATCCGGTGCGCTTCCGTGAACAGGTTCATACATTCCAAAATTACCAACTCCAAGGCTTGCAGAAGGAAGCATTCCTATGGAGCCTGTAATCATACTGGCCTCATCTGACAGAATATCCCCAAACATATTACCGGTTACAATAACGTCAAATTGCTTAGGGTCTCTGATTAATTGCATTGCTGCGTTATCCACATACATATGATTCAGCTCAACTTCAGGATAATCAATCGCTACCTCTTCAACAACCCGCCTCCATAATCTTGAACTCTCAAGAATATTAGCTTTATCTACATTGGTAACTTTCTTGCCGCGTTTCATGGCCATATCAAAAGCAATTTCCGCGATTCTTTTGACTTCTCCTTCCGAGTATATTTTTACATCATAAGCACCTTTACCATATTCCGTTTCTTTAAATCCTTTTTCTCCAAAATAAATACCGCCTGTCAGTTCCCTGACAACACAAATATCCAATCCTTTTCCAATTATTTCAGGTTTAAGTGGACATGCACCTTTAAGCGCTTGGAACAGTAATGCAGGTCTTAAATTTGCAAATAACTCAAGTTTTTTGCGAAGTCCAAGTAAAGCTTGCTCCGGTCTCTTCTCGCCTGGAAGGTTGTCCCATTTAGGACCTCCAACTGCACCAAGTAATACGGCATCACTGTTTTTGCAGCCCTCAAGAGTTTCTTGTGGGAGCGGCTCTCCTGTTTTATCCAGCGCGGCTCCTCCTGCAAGATATTTCGTATACTTAAAAATGTGACCGTATTTTTCTCCTATTTTATCCAATACTTTTATTGTTTCTTCTATCACATCCGGTCCTATGCCGTCACCGGGTACAATTGCAATTTTAAATTCCATAATTATACTTCACTCCTTACTTAATTATCTTACACTCTCACTTATACTTACACTTTCAAATATTTATTTTACAGGTTATTCTTTACATAATTCACTAATCCGTCGTTGTCGATGATTTTTTGTATAAACTCGGGAAAAGGTTGGGCATTGTATTTTTCATTTTTTGTAATGTTATGAATTTCCCCTGTTTTAAAATTCACTTCCACTTCATCACCACTTTGTATTTTTTCGGCTGCCTCATCACATTCGAGGATGGGCAAACCCGTATTAAACGCGTTTCTATAAAAAATCCTTGCATAGGTAGATGCAATGACACAGGATACTCCTGAGGCCTTGATTGCAATGGGTGCATGTTCCCTGGAAGAGCCACAACCAAAATTATTGTTGGCTACGATGATATCATTTTCTTGCACAGAGTCTGCAAAATCTGTATCAATATCTTCCATACAATGCTTTGCCAATTCAGCCGGGTCCGATGTGTTTAGATATCTGGCAGGTATAATGACATCCGTATCTACATTGTTTCCATATTTAAAGACTTTTCCTTTTTTTATCAATTTCAAAACCCTTCTTTCTTTCTTAAATTATAATGCTTTAATCTTGAACAAAAAAACTAAAGTTTCTCCGGATCTGTTATATATCCCGTTATTGCCGAAGCTGCCGCAACAGCAGGACTTGAAAGATAAACTTCAGACTCGGGATGTCCCATTCTTCCGACAAAGTTTCTGTTTGTTGTAGCAATAGCCTTTTCGCCGGGCGCCAATATCCCCATATGTCCGCCCAGGCATGGCCCGCAAGTCGGTGTTGAGAAAACAGCACCTGCTTCTACGAATATTTCCGCAATACCTTCTTTAACACACTGCAGATAAATGTTCTGTGTCCCCGGGAAAACAATGGTTCTTATATTTTTTGCTACTTTTCTATTTTTCATTATTTCCGCTGCTATCTTCATATCTTCCATTCTTCCGTTGGTACAAGACCCTATTACTACCTGATCGATTTTAATGTTTCCTGCTTCGTCAATGGTTCTTGTGTTGTCGGGAAGATGAGGGAAAGCAACCGTTGGTCTTATTTTGCTTAAATCAATTACAAATGTTTCTTCATATTGCGCATCTTCATCCGGCATATAGACCTTATATTCTTTTTGCGAATGCATTTTCATGTAGTCTATGGTTTTTTCATCTACCATAAAAATACCATTTTTTGCGCCTGCTTCAATGGCCATATTAGCCATTGAAAAACGATCATCCATAGATAAATATTTCAAACCTTCTCCTATAAATTCCATGGACTTGTAAAGTGCTCCGTCCACACCAATTTTTCCAATGATATGAAGGATAACATCTTTTCCGCTTACCCACTTTTTCGGTTGTCCTACAAGTTCAAACTTTATAGCACCGGGCACCTTGAACCAAGCCTTTCCTCTTGCCATTCCGGCAGCCATATCTGTTGACCCGATACCTGTTGAAAATGCACCTAAAGCACCATAGGTACAAGTATGCGAATCAGCACCTATTACAGCATTACCTGCAACAACTAAACCTTGTTCGGGAAGTAGGCAATGCTCTATGCCCATCCGACCAACTTCAAAGTAATTTTCGATATCCATATCTATTGCAAATTCTCTTACCATTTTACACTGCTGCGCTGCTTTTATATCTTTGTTTGGTGTAAAGTGATCAGGTACAATAACTACTTTGTTCCTATCAAATACTTTTTTTGCTCCCATTTTTTTAAATTCTTTTATAGCAACCGGTGTGGTTACATCATTTCCCAACACAATATCTAAATCTGCTTCAATAAATTGTCCTGCTTTTACTTCATTTAATCCTGCATGAGCGGCAAGGATTTTTTGAGTCATTGTCATACCCATAGTTTCTTCCTCCTTTTACATTAGCTGTTATTAGTTTGTTTCCATATCTTTTATAAGTTTGTATTCAATTGAATCTACCAAAGCAATCATACTTGCCTCAATAATATTACCAGAAACGCCAACAGTGGTCCAATATTGTTTTCCGTCCGTCGATTCTATGAGCACTCTGACTTTTGCAGCCGTTGCACTATTTGCATCCAGCACACGCACTTTATAGTCTGTCAGGTACATTTCTTTCAAGTTTGGAAAAAATACTTCCAGTGCTTTTCGTATAGCTTTATCCAATGCGTTTACCGGACCGTTTCCTTCTGTAGCGGTCATTTCTTCTTTTCCGTCAACACTGATTTTTATCATAGCTGTTGCACTACAGTTCTTATCAATGACAGGTTCTTCTTCTATGATTCTATAATATTTTAATTTAAAAAAGGGTTTAAACTTTTTCAGATGCTTTCTTATAATCATTTCAAAAGAAGTTTCTGCTCCTTCAAATTGATATCCTTCATGTTCTAACTCTTTTAACTTTTCAACTAATTCTTTTGTTTCTTTTGAGTCTTTAGTCAAAGACGGCTCAATTCTTTGGATTTTTTTGATAATCGTGTTCTTTCCAGACACTTCCGACATAAGAAACTTTCTGGAGTTTCCAACTTGTTCGGGAGCTACATGCTCAAAAGAATGATGCGCCTTTGTCACACCATCTATATGCATGCCTCCTTTATGGGCAAAGGCATTAGCGCCTACGTAAGGGAATGAAGCTTCTAATTTTATATTGGTCACTTCTGCAATGTATTGTGCAGTCTCTTTCAATTTATGCAGATTTTCCGATTGAATACATTGATAATTTCTTTTTATTTGAAGATTAGGAATAAGGGTTGATAAGTTTGCATTGCCACACCTTTCACCAAACCCTAAGAAAGTACCTTGTATATGCTCAGCTCCAGCCTTTACGGCCATCATTGAATTGCCTACAGCCATTCCACAATCATTGTGACAATGTATGCCAATCTCTACATTAAATAGGGATACTATTTTTCTTGTTATATCATAGACTTCATCAGGAAAAGTGCCTCCATTTGTATCACATAATGATAAACAATCTACTCCTCCTTCAACAGCAGCTTGCAATGTCTTTACAGCATATTCGGGATTGGACTTATATCCATCAAAAAAATGTTCCGCATCAAAAATTACTTCCTTGTCGTTTTTTTTAAAAAATGAGATCGTATCTCTAATCATATTTAAATTTTCTTTTAGTGTTGTTTTTATTACACTTTCGACATGAAAATCCCAAGATTTCCCGAAAATAGCTACAACAGGCGTATATGCCAAAAGCAGACTTTTTACATTGCCGTCCTCTTCAACCGGTATCCCTTTTCGTCTTGTGCTCCCGAAAGCGGTAAGGCGTACATTCTTTAACTCTTTACCTTGCATTCGATTAAAAAACTCCATGTCTTTAGAGTTTGATCCCGGGTTCCCTGCTTCCACATAACTGATTCCCAGCTCATCAAGAGCTTCAACAATTTTTATCTTATCCTTGACGGAAAATGATATCCCCTTTGCCTGAGCACCATCTCTAAGTGACGAATCAAATATTTTAATCCTTTCTGCCATAAACTCCCTCCTAAACTGATTCTTCATAAATCATTTTATTTACAGCATTGATAAATGCCTGAATGCTTGCTTCAACCACATCTGTACTGAGTCCTCTGCCTGTATGGATGCGACCATTACCGTTACTAAGCTTTACAAGTGCGTCTCCTAAAGCATCGCCGCCTTCGGTGACTGACTCCAATTGATAATCTTCAAGTTTAAGCTTTTTATTCACAATTTTTTGTATAGCATTAAATGCGGCATCTATGGGACCATCACCTATGGATACTTTTTCTATGTTTTTTCCTTCTTTTTTCATGATTACAGAAGCTGTAGAAGTAATGGTATTGCCGCTGTTAATAACAAATCGCGTAAGGGTATATGTCATCGGAACCTGAACTGATTCTTTTGAAATGATTGCATCAATATCTCTATCATATACCTCTTTTTTCTTGTCCGCAATATCTTTGAATCTTATAAAAGCCTTTTCCAGTTCATCTTTATTCAGAGCATATCCCAGTTGCTTCACTCTGTCTTCAAAAGCATGTTTTCCTGAATGTTTTCCAAGAACCATTGTATTTGCTGTTAATCCAACTGATTCCGGCGTCATGATTTCATAGGTCTTTTTATTATTTAGCATTCCGTGCTGG
>CAZKKX010000119.1:0-7620 GCA_964553505.1 uncultured Eubacteriales bacterium
TCAAAAACCCGAATGTGTTCCCCTTAAAGAAATACACCCAAATACACAACCAAGAAATATCGCCTTAATACTGGCTGTGCCATTGGAATTGAGTGTTGTATTAGGGCGAGCTCAAAAATCTATAAAAGAGGTGCTGGCGCTGGAGCCTGGGTCTATTGTAGAATTGAACAAGTATGCGGAAGAGCCGCTGGATATATATGTTAACGGAAAGCTGATAGCACAGGGAGAAGTGGTTGTTTTGGAAAAAAAATTCGGAATAAGGATTAATTCTATTGTAAGCACAAAAGAACGAGTGGAAACATTAAAATAAATTTTCCAAATAGCTAAAGTTTATTCCGGATATGCCGATATAAGAAATGTAGTTTAATATAGAATTATTGGTGGTGATAAGATGAAAGTCAATCATTCGGGATATAGTCAATATTTGGAAAAATCGTATAACAAAAACAAAGAAAGCACTGTGAATAAATCTTCGGAGGCTTTTGAGTCTTTTGGAAAAGACAGAATCGAGATTTCAAATTCTTCAAAAGAAATTAAGATGTATTTCGATAAGATGAAAGATTCGGAAATCAATATAGACCGTGTTAAAAGAATCAGGGATGCTATTCATTCAGGGACCTATCCCATTTCATCTGAAGAACTGGCAGACAATATTATTAAAAAAATGAAAGAATAATTATGGGAGTGTACAGCATGGATATTCAGGATATTATAACACAGCAAAGTGAAATATTACATAAAATAAAAAATGCTGTAATAGATGAAAAAAAAGCTCTGATAAAAAATGATGGTGAAGCTTTATCTGAAATATTAAAGACAAAAACAGCTTTGATAGAAGCATTAGATTTAATAAAGACGACTTATTTAACGAAATATGGAGAGACCAAAGTCAGCGAGATGGATCTTCCCAAAGAGCAGAAGTATCAGATACAAACGCAGATAAGTGATATAAAAGCGATTCACAAGGAAATATGTGAGTACCAGGAGATTAATCTTATATTGACTCAACAAAGCATAGCCTATCAGAACACTATGATGTATGTCATACAGCAAGCAATAAAAAAATCGGGAAGCATTTATGGTGATAATGGTAAAATCGAAAGCAACGAAAAAGTTAAAACTTCAATAGATCAGTCTGTCTGAGAAGGGGTGATCCCATGCCGGGTATTTTTTCAACATATAATACGGCTATTAAAGGTTTGCAGGCCAATTCATTAGCTACTCAAACGGCCAGTAACAATATAGCAAATGCAGCGAGTCAGGGGTATTCGAGGCAAAGAGTCATATTGCAGGAATCTATGCCTTATTCATTTTCTAATTTTCAAATTGGTACAGGAGTCGATGTAACCAATATAGAAAGAGTACGGGATAAATATCTGGATGCCCAGATTTGGCATGAATACGCATCTTATGGCTCTTATAAATCTGCACAATATGTACTGGAACAGGCCGAAATAATCTTCGATGCTGAAGAAACGGGATTAAATAATGCTTTAACGGAAATGTGGACGGCATGGTCCGATTTGGCTGAAAGTCCGGAAGGTACCAATGGGCGTACCATTGTACTGCAGGCTACGGAAACCTTTACGAGCATGCTGAATCAGATGGCATCTCAAACCGATACATTGAAGGCGGATACTACAGCTCTTATTGCCAGTAAGACAAAAGAGGCTAATTCTCTGATTAATGATATTAGAGAATTAAATGATCAGATTTATAAAATGAACTTAAAAGGTCTTGAACCCAATAGTCTGGAAGACCAGCGAGGAGTACTTCTGGACAAGCTTTCGGCTATTGTGAACATCAATGTGGATTATGATGAAAACTCCAAAGTAATGTTAACAGATGCAGATACAGGGGAAACCCTTTTAGGATATGAAACAAAAGAAGAACCGGCATTGAAGATGTCGGTCATAGGTAGCATAAAAGACGATGGAACCAATCAGACCATCACTATTTACAGAGACGGAGATACTTCCAATCCTGTTGAAATTACCATAGGAACAGGAACATATGATTTTTCGGCAGGGGATGTGGTTTACGTCGAAACTCACGAATGGGCGGAGTATGATGCAGATAATACAGATATCCCGTCATTAACAAAAGCAGAATTGAAAGAAGGAGGGCTTGCCGGAAATATGGAAGCCCTTGCAAAATTGGAAGGATACGCATCACAGCTGGATGATTTGGCATTTTCCGTAGCATTTACTGTGAATTATATCCTTACAGATGGGGACACCGCCGGTACGCCGCTTTTTGATACCAACTCAGACTTTACGGCAGCGGATATAAAGGTAAATCCCGATATACAGGATGATATTACTTTGATAGAAGCGGGTTCTTTCACAACTTCATCAGGAGACGGGGCCAGAGCATTACTTATTTCTAAGCTGAATGAAATAAGACTGCCTACGGATGTTTCTGAGGCAAACCTTGAAAATTACCTTAGTAATAATTATGATAACTCCGGGTTTACACTTTCATCAGACCCGGCAGGCAGAAGCTTCGGAGGATTCTATGCTGATATAGTGGCTACAGTCGGTTCGGATACTCAAAGGGCTTCAAATGGTGTCATTACTCAGGAAGCACTTGTATCGGCACTGGAAGAACGTGAGGAATCTATTTCCGGTGTTTCCATTGACGAGGAGACCATTAATCTTATAAAATATTCTGATTTATATGCAGCAAATTCAAAGGTTATTAGCACTTTGACAAGAATGTTGGATACTGTTCTGAATATGGTATAATTTAGGAAGGAGTTTTGAGAATGAGAGTCACTCATAAAATGTTGACGGATAATTACCTGTCAAACTTGAATAAAAATCTTGCTACTATGCAGAAAAGCCAAGAGCAGATAACCGGCTTTTCTGAAATATTGAAGCCTTCCGACAATCCTTATGAGATTACCCGCATCATGCGGATGAATTCAGCCCTTAAAAAAAGTGATCAATATTTATCCAATATTGATAATTCTCTCGGTTGGCTGGATGCTACGGATACTGCCATACGAAGCACCGTATCGGCTGTGCAGCGTGTACAGGAGCTTGTGACGCAAGGATCAAGTGAGACTTATTCAGAATCCCAGTTAATCATGATTGCAGATGAGATTTCAGAAATCATAAATGAAGTGACCCAGTATGGGAATACATCCTATCAGGGAAGGTATATTTTTGCAGGGCACAATACCATCGAATCACCTTTTGAAGTGAACGCCGGTAAAGAAATCGTGTATTCAGGAGGAATTACAGGAGATATTTTGACAGAGATATCTCCCGGCGTTACAGTGAGTATTAATATAGATGCTGAGGACTTTTTAAATCCTACGGGAAATGTTAGTATCGGTGAGACATTTCAAAAAGTTTATGATGCATTGACTACAGGAGATTCCTCGACGCTTGCAACATACGCAAAAGAAATAGAAGAACAAATGGATGCTTACCTGGCGCTGGCTTCCGAAGTCGGAGCAAAAACTAACAGAATGGAATCAGCCAAGGAGAAGAATAAAGCGGATACATTGAACATGACGGAGATACTTTCAAGTATAAAGGATATAGATTTGGCAGAAAAAACAGTGGAACATAGTGCCATGAAAGCAGTATATGATGCTACTCTGTCAATAGGAGGACATATCCTCCAGCCCACATTATTAGACTATTTAAGGTAGTTAAATATATTTATTAGTATATGGTTCGAACTTGAACTTCGAATTTTTCAAAAGCCTGGAGATTGTAGGCTTTTCCAACAATCTCATTATGTATGTATGTTATCGTAGTGTTGATTCATGTTCGCCTTATAAATTGCATCAATACTGCCGGCATATTAGATGGTGTCATTGCGAGGAGCCTGCGACGTGTCAATCTATTAAAGAGTCTGGTTTCAGGTTTCGGATTTCAGGTAGTTTAAGGTGTAGGGATGCTCATTAAGTGTCCGGTTATAGTGAACGACGCTCTCGTCGTTTTTTTCCTTTATCCTAATCTTAAACAAGGTGGTGAATATATGAAAATTCAGACCAAATACTTTGGTGAAATGGAAATAGACTCCCAAAACATGATTACTTTTCCGGAAGGAATATTGGGGCTGGAAGAATATAAGCAATACATGTTGTTTCAAATGCCGGACAATCCTAAATTTTACATTTTGCAAAGTCCTGATGAAGCACACATATGTTTTTTATTGATAAAGCCTTGGGATTTCTATTCGGATTATGAAATGGATATATCTGATGAAGAATTGGAGACCATCCACATCGACAACATTGAGAAAGTAGCGGTTTTCAATATCGTGAGCATTATGGATGAAGTATCGGAATGGACGGCCAATTTGCTGGCGCCCATCTTGATGAATGCCGAGACCAGGGAAGGCTTGCAAATCGTGCTTCAGGAAGAGAAATACAAGACGAAACACCGCCTTTTTGTTAAAAAAGAAGGTGATGATGTATGTTAGTATTATCACGACGCACAAATGAAAGTATTATGATTGGCAGCCGGATAAAAGTCAGCATCTTGCAGTGTGAAGACGGTAAGGTCAAGATTGGCATTGATGCACCTGAGAATATCAAAATTCACAGAGAAGAGGTCTATAATGAGATTAGCGAGGAAAATCGGGAAGCATCCCGAATTTCCCTGAATCGTTTGTCGGAATTGAAAAAACTTTCTGACGACCAATAATCCCTAACCTCCAACCTCTTCCACTTTACTAACTTCTTAATTTTTTTAATCGCTCAATAGCAGGTGCATACTCATATGTGGCTGCTTTTTCATAGCATTCTATTGCCTCCGGAATTTTTTTGGTCATTTCATAAAAAACTCCAAGGTTGTATAGGGCTGCAAAGCTGCCGGTTCCCACAACACCGCCGTCACCGGTATCCTCGCCGATTTGCAGGCATTTGATAAAAGAACTTTCTATTCTATTAAAATAATTAATGTATTTTTTTACATCCGACAGAATTAGTTTGACGTAAAGCAGACCTGAAACAAAATAAAAACCGGAACTATTACCAATATAGTTTTGTTCCTTCTCAATAATCTTTAATGCTGATTCATAGTCTTTGATGTTCATTAGAAGATAAATATAATCCACAACGAGAGAACTGTAAATAGTAGAATTCCTGTCTACTGAAGCATAGGCTTTATTCATATGTCCGCATGCAGCCTGATAGTTGCCAATCCCTTTATAATCCATTGATAGTTTATATCTGTAATAAGTATTTTTCGGATCTTGGGAAAGAGCTTTTTTGAGCAAAGGAATATTTCGGCTGCTTTTATTTTTTTCTGTTGCTTCCCGATGATACCCATCGTGATTGACTTCTATAGGGATAATTTCTCTGGGCAGGTGGGAATCAAGCTGTTCATGGATAATGCCTTTATAAGATATCCCGTTGGGAAACAGTCTGGATATGTAACTCCATGCCGTATCCGTACCGTCAGATGAACTGAAATGGCTTATAATTTTGATTTTTCCAATTTCTTGTTTATCCATAAAAGCTGAGACAGCTTCTTTATCCCACTTTACAATAAATTCGTCTGCATCAAGAACAAGGTTAAAATCGCATTTCGAGTGACTTAAGGCAGTGTTTCGCGCATAGGCAAAATCATCCTGCCATTTTGCTTCAAATATTCTTGCGCCGTGTGACCGTGCAATATCTTGGGTCTGATCTTCAGAACCGGTATCAAGCACGATGATATCATCCAAATAAGGTTTTACACTTTCAAGACATCTGGAAAGGAACTTTTCTTCATTTTTAACAATCATAACAAGTGCAATACTATTCATATAAACCCCCTTAACTTTTACTTCCACTTTTACTTCCACTTTAGTGTCATCACGAGCTGATGCGTGGCGATCTCACACTTACACTTTTATTCACATTTTAGTATAACATACAGAAAGAATAAGTAAAAAATTTGAAAAAATTTCTATGAAACTATTAAATAATGATTTATCCATCCGATAAATAATAATGTGAGGGCCCTCACAAATCACAAATCAATGGTAAGGATACCAAACTATTTTCAAGGAGGAAAAGAATATGAGGATAATGCATAATATTTCAGCTATGAATACTTACAACAAATTAGCTGGAGCAACAAATTCACAGGCAAGAGCTTTGGAAAAGCTATCATCCGGTTATAAGATTAACAGAGCCGCTGATGATGCGGCAGGTCTTGCAATCTCTGAAAAAATGAGAGCACAGATTAGAGGTCTGGAACAAGCAGCACAGAATGCGGAAGACGGTATTTCATATCTTCAGACTGCAGAAGGTGCATTGACAGAAGTCAGCGATATGCTTACAAGAATGGAAGAATTATTGGTTCAAAAAGCAAATGAAACCTATGACACATCTACAGACGTTAAGAATATAAAACTTGAAATTGATGCACTATGTGACGAAATTGACAATATTTTAGAAAATACAGAGTTTAACGGCAAAAATGTATTTACTGAAAACGTTGACATTGTTATTTCCGATGATGCCTCTACTTCACTTACTATATCTGCAGCATCAAAAACAAACCTGGAAGCATTGACAACTGCAGGTTCAGGCATGACAAAAGAACAGCTTGATGCTGCTATTGATGAAGTCAATGAGCAAAGAGCAACTTACGGGTCACAACAAAATCGTCTGGAACATACTTTGAACAATCTTGAAGCAACAACTGAAAACTTACAGGCTTCCGAATCCCGTATCAGAGATGTGGACATGGCAAAAGAAATGACAGAGTACACCAAGTACAATATCATCACTCAGGCTGCAACTGCCATGCTGGCTCAGGCCAACCAAGTACCGCAGTCCGTATTATCACTATTACAATAAGAAAATTTTCTTTTAAAACCCCTCCGAGGGGTTTTTTCTTTTTGTCATCGCCAGCAAAGCGCGGCGATCGCTACTTATACTTAATCTTATTCAACCATATTAAAATCATTGAAACAATTTGTCTGTTTCGGTAGAATAATTATATAATTTGCCGATATCGAATAGTATAAATAGAAAAATCATCCATTAGAATCGAGGTATAAAATGAAAGTATCCGCATGTATGATTGTAAAAAACGAAAGCAAGAATATAGAAAAGTGTATCATTAGTTACAAAGAAATCGTTGATGAAATTGTTGTAGTGGATACGGGTTCTACGGATAATACGGTAGAGATAGCACAAGGTCTTGGTGCAAAAGTGTTATTCAGACCGTGGGATAATGATTTTTCGGCAGCTAAAAATTATGCTTTAGAACAGGTCACAGGAGATTGGGTTATTTTCCTTGATGCAGATGAATACTTTGTTGAGTCTTCTCTTTCTGAGTTAGAAAGAGTCCTGCGAAAAATTGATTGTAATCAAAAATACGATGCGGTAGAATGCCCAATTTATAATATTAATTTATACGATAGCAGAATCATAGAAGTAGCACCGACTATAAGAATATCAAGAAACAGAAAAGATATTCGATTTGTTGGAAAGATTCATGAGGCACCTAAAAGAAAAGGCGAATTTTTAAAGGTTTATCGATCTAATAGCATTCTTATTCATCATACAGGTTATTCATCTCATATTATCAAAAATAAATTGGAAAGAAACCTGAAGATACTTGAAACCGAAATGAATTCAGATGAAACAGATTCATTAGT
>CAZKKX010000120.1:0-7474 GCA_964553505.1 uncultured Eubacteriales bacterium
GTGGACTCCATGTCGTAAAATCACTTGTAAATGAAACGATTTCAAAAGGATTCCCTGATTCATCTTCTACGGCATTGGCAGGTATCACAACCGTATAAGTCGTATCATATAGAAGCCTTGTTGAAGGATGGATGATCAATTGATCATTTTCAATACTTTTATTACAATCAACTGCAGTATCTCCTTTCAATAACTGGATTTGATCATAACCACTCCCTTCAAAAATATTTTCAGAAAAATCGACTACAATGGTACTATCCGGCGACACACCCTCTTCATCATCAGCAGGTGTAATGAATTCTATAGTAGGGGCGTCCGAGTCAACTGCGTCATCTTCAAGAATTGTGATAATAGCGCTGCTGTTCTCTCCTAAGCATGCCCCTCCTGAAGGCTCGCTTAATTGTATTTCAAAGTCTCTGTTTCCTGTATGCACATTGTTATTGGCAATAGGTATGTCGACACTTTTTTGTGTTTCCGTATTTTCGAAGACAAGAATTCCTGACACAGATGTATAATCGATACCCGCTTTTGCCGTTTTGTCTATCGTTTCATAGTTCACTGAAACCTGCCCATCGGATCCATTATTTCTTTCTATAGTGATTGTCACAAAACCACTGCCTTCTTCCACTGAATAAGTATCGTTAGAAAATTCAACATGACCCGGTACCCTGTCATTATCTACTATGGTGAGCTCCGCACTACTATTATCATCAGTCAAATAATTTCCGTCATTGCTAATATATATATGATAAACCCTGTCTCCGGTATCAACCTCATCATCTCTATAAACATACTCCGGCAGTGAAATGGTTACTGTCTTTTCTGTTTCATTTTCTTCAAAAATGAAACCATGGGAAATATAATCATCACCGTTTTCCGTTGCTGGTATATCCGTCTTTAGGCAGCATGATACCGGCATATCTGTTTCTCCAGCTCGGCTTATGGTTACATTTACACTGGTTTGTCCTTCATCTACGATGCTATCATCAGGAATAGTAATGATCTGGTTTTCTACATATACCTTAGTTCCATAAACAAGCAGACCTTCTTTACCTACTGCAGGCATCCCATAAGCATCAATATCCCAAAGCACTTCCCCTGAAGAACTCACCGCGATTCCATCGTCTATATAAATAGCACTATCCGTGGTTACCGTAGGCGAATTGAATAAGCTATCCTCTTTAGTAAATATTTTCGTAGCTGCCCCTGTGCCAGGATCTATCGTATATAAGCCGCCTTCGCCATACTCATAATGATATCCTATTAATTCACCGTCGCTGTCGTAATCATTTATCTTTTGCCTGAAACCGGATGCGGCATAAATGGTGCCATCCGGCCCTATGGCGCACTGACCCTGATAGTGATTATCTGTAAGTTCCCATCCTGATTTCATATATCCATTAGGTGTGAAGCAATATATATAGCTGGAATACTCCGGAAGATATTCTGTCATATATACATTACCATTTTCTGCAATAGCTATTTTTGAATAGTAATGCCTTTTAAACCCTACCATTTCTGTTATACTGTTGCCATCCTTGTCCAATGTCAGCATATAATAGCCTAATCTAGCATAAATGGTACCATTATCAGCAACTGCACATGATCCTTTGTTTGTGAGATCTCTATCTCCATTCTGCGCGATACCTTTTGTAACGCTCCACTTTTTTCCGCCACTCTCCTTATATAAACAGGTGATACTATAATAATCATATATACCTCCATCACCAAAATGGGCATATACTTGCGTAATTAATGGATTCCCATAATAATCTAAAGCCATATAGTTTTCTATGGACCCCCATTTGGACGAAAAGTCCTCTGTATATCTCCATTTTTCAGTACCATCCGGATTAAAGGCAATCACACCGTATATCGTTGTAACATAAATAATACCGCCTTCGCCTATGACGGGAGCTCCTCCTTGTACTTTCCAGTACCTTTCTTCTCCATCTATTTCCTTATCCAATACAGCCTCCCATTTTATTGTTCCGTTTGGATTAAAGGCATATAATTTATTTTCATCATATGAAAAAGATTCCGTACAAATGTAGAGCACGCCATCTTCTCCTATAACCGGCTCCCCTCGTGTAAAGCCTTCTGCTGAAAATGAAAACTTAAGCTGTGGATCCTTTAGTGCCGGATACTCGGATAAACGTATTGTATTTGAGTGTGTCGGCCAATAAGCATTAGCGTCATACGCACCGCCATGCCCACCTCCCAATTCAAATCCATATACCGCACCCGAACTCGCTAAAGTCCATATAAAACAAATAAATATAATAGTCATTAATGTTTTTTTCATTTAGCCCTCACCTCATAAATTGATTAGATTCACAACCATTGAACCATTTTATCTTAATAATACTAATAGGTTTTTCAATTTTTACCGCCATATCTTAGGAAACTCTCCTTCCACCGCCATACAGTAATGCATGTTTTCCGGCATACTTTTCCGAAGATCAGGCAGACTAAATTTTTGTTTGCCGTCACCGCCGAACCGTGTACCTATCAACATATAAAGTTTAGAGTATTCTGTTATATATAAACTCTGCCCAACACAATTCAACCAACCGTCAGGCGCTTTATCATATGGAAAAAGTCTTATTTCCCCTAAAAGTACATCCATTATAATACCTCCTTGTTCTCTATTCTTTTCTCATTATATAGAATAGAATATCGTATTCGACTTTTTTGTCCTCCACCATACGGTGGAGTAAACAAAAAGAAACGATAGGGACGGTTCTTTTTGTTACAATTGTTGAAAAGTAAACAAAAAGAACCGTCCCTATCGTTTCTTCGTTTCTATATCAATTTTAATCTCTTTGCTTTTGTAACCGCCTGTACTCTGTTGCTGACTTCAAGTTTTCCGTACAAATTCAGCGTATGAGTCTTTACAGTGCTGGAAGAAATGCCTAGTTTTTTACCAATTTCCTTGTTAGACATCCCCATCGCCATACAACTGAGAACCTCTGCTTCTCTGTCCGTTATTTGGTCTTTCACTTTATCGAATGTAAATATTTTTCTGTTTTTCTCCGGTTCTTTTTCCAACACCTTTTTAGCAGTCAAATAGAAAGACAGCCTTTTGATAAACTCAGCAGCAACAGCCTCAAATCCATGATCGAGCTGACTTTCAAGATAGATCAATCCAACAAAAATATCTTTATATTTTAGTGGTAAGCAAATAATGGATATGCCTGATTTTGTTTCAATATAGTCATCCCCGCAAAAATGACCTCCATCGGGTTTTGCATCTATGATGACTTCCTCATAAGTCCTGGCAGCATAACGAAGAATCTTCCTGGGCAAGTTTTTAACCTTCTCCATATCAATACTGTCAGAATATACTAAGGCTCCTCGACCTTTTGTCCACTTGCATTTAAGCTGTATTTTATCCGTTTCTTCAAAGAGTACTGCACCTGAATCAGCGTTTGATTCTACACAAACTATATCAAGAAAATATTTAAAAGCATCTTCCGATTCTCGTACTTCCAATTCTTTTTGCATTTTTTCTATTTTTTCATCAAATGATAATTTCTTTTTTGATAAATCAAATATATCACTGTTTGCAGCAGCAATCTCTTTTAAAGATAAGTCATCTTGTAGGTCATACAATATGCTGATTCGATGAGCTGTTTTCACTGAACCCCATTCTTTAAACAATCGATACGCATCCTGAGCATAGACTTTTGAAATTTTTATGTGGCCACTGTAATGATTGGCTGTCAGATAGTTGCCCAGTGCTTCCAGTAACAAATTTTTATTATCTTTTGCATGTTCAATAGCCTTATCATACAACCTGGCAGCATACTGATGCTGATTCTTCAAGCTCTTATAAAACGCCTCAATCAGGAGGTGCTTTCCATTATGATTTTCAGGGCTCATTTCAGCCCATTCTTTCATTTTCTTGCGATATTTTATGAACTGTCTTCCAAAGGCAAAGGATTCTTTATTCCTCTCCTTTTCAAGACTTAATAGTAAAAAGTAAAATACAAAATCTACCTGTAAAATATATCCCCTTACTGAATCTAAATGTCTGACACACTTTTGGGACAACTCAAAGGCCTTATCAGTCTTGCCTTCAAAATATAATCTTTGAAGCTTCAGCAAATAATAGGTCATGACCTCGTTAGTCGCTAATTTGTTTATTTCCTCATCATCTATCAATCGATTCTTTAATGGAAAATCCTGCTTTGCCAACATATTGATATGATCCGAGAAAATTCTAATCAGTCTAAGTAAAATATCGTGGTTCATTTTCCGTCCATATTTTTGGTGTAATCTAAGAAATTCTTCTATTTGGCAAAGTGGTTCACCCATTGAATATTTCATTTCTATCATGGATGTTACTGTAAAGCCTCCATAGAAAAATTCTCCGGATTTTATCCCACAGTCAAAAGACTTTTGTAGATAATTAAAACTCTGGTAAGCTGAATATGTCCAGTGATGAATAAATGTACCAATAATAAAATAGGTCGTACATTTAAGAGCATCATCATCAATAAATTCCAGGAGACTCAGCGAAATTTTTTCAACTTCTTTAGACTTTTTAAAATCATCTAACAAGCTGCCAAGTACTAAACTGTATGCCGCATACCCTATGGGAGCATAAAGAGAATTGCCGTGTTTTGCCGATAGATTGCTTATTTTAAGAACGATCAAAGCAAATAGGTCTTCATCTGTCAGATTGGCTGAAGCAGCCATAATATTAAGTATTTCCAATGCATCAACGATACGTTTATCGTTGATAATAGGTGCATTTTTAATTGCTTGAAGTCTGTTACTTCTAAATAAAAACTTTCCAGACAAGATTTCTTTAACAATCTGAATCTTTACCCCTTGCCTGTTGATTTTAAATCCCAAATGCTGAAGAGCCTGAATCCCCAATTCAAGCACTTGAGAATATTTACCGATATAAGAATTCAGGATCATATACCTTTTCTTTATTTCCGATAGATCTTTCTGCTGTAAAGCATGGTCCAACATTTCTTCAAAATGTGCTTTGGAATCTTCATATAGACCACTAATGAACTGGCACTCAGCCAGTTCAAGCTTTATTTTCAAAGTGTTATCATAATCTTTTTCCCAGCACGATCTGCTTAGTAGCTCCTCACAAAATCGAAACAATTTCAGCGCATGTTCAATAGCCGCAGATTGTTTAGCTTTGATACCGGCAAAATACAAATCAACAATCAGTTGATCTTTATTACCCTTTCTCAAAACCCTGTTTTTACATTTCAACAGATGTGCCGTAATCGTCAATAGATGGTCTTCTACATATATTCTTTCAGGATGATTCAGCAGTTTCATAGCAATATCAAAATGCAGTTGTTCTCTTCTGTCCGGATCGATTGCTTCGTAAACAATTTGATTGATGTGGTCATGGGAAAACTCAAATGATTTTATCTTGGTTTCTTCTACAAGCTCAAAAGTCTCAGCAATCAACCCGGCTTCACATAATATTTCAAGCCTTTCTTTAATAACTTCATATTTGTTTTGGGTTGTCTTTATCAAAACATCGAAGTTGAATTTACCACCAATGCAAGCTGCTATTTCCAATAACTCTTTTGTCTCATAACCTAATTCTTGAACCCTTCTAGTGACAATATCTTTGATTCCTGCAGGTAGGTTTAAATTATCTAAGCACTCCCATCTTAATAACCATTTTTTATACTTGCAATCATAATAAATATGTCCACTTTCAATGATCATTTGAAGCATTTGATTGATATAAAGAGGATTACCTAACGTTTTTCTGTAGATGATACGTGCTAGATCATCGGAAGCATCTATCTTATGAGCAAAAATATCCAAAAGCATTCTCTCAATATCTTTTTGTCGGACATCTCTTAGCTTTATTTCTACTTTGTCGATATTATTAGCAAGCGCATTCAACATCAACTGCACTTTATCTCTATACTCTTGTAAATTATCACGATAAGCTAATATTATATACAACTGAATATCGTCCAAGTCATCGTGAATCGCTTTTAAAATATCCCATGACGGTTTATCCGCCCATTGAAAATCGTCAATAAATATAGTAAGCGGATATAATTCTTTTGCTGCAATATATATTAGTTTCTGAAATGCTTTCCCCAATCTTATTTTAAGTTTTTGATAATCATGGATACTTACCTTTTTTTGTTTTCCAATGACACGTTCAAATCGAGGAGTAATATCAATAATCAAAGCACCGTCTTTTCCTAGTTCTCGAATAAGTTCTTGACTGACCCGCCTTAATTGTTCTTCATGGAGTGTCAATATATTACTTATAATGTTTTCAACGATTTGAATGATTGCAATATAAGGTTTACTGTCTTTGTACTGTTCAAATTTGCCGTAAATACAAATAGCGTCCAGTTTTGATAGATCAGCCAAAGTCCTTTTGATCAGAGCTGTTTTCCCGACACCAATATCACCTGATATGATCGTTAATGCAGAATTTCCTTCCAACAAATTATCAAACTGCATTTTGATCGATTCAGTTTCAATGTCTCTTCCCACAATAGTATTATTCAATTTCATCCGAAAGTCTTCTTTCATAGCAAGTAGTCCTCCTTACCAAGAAACAAAAGGGACGGTTCTTTTTGTTTCTTTCACGGACTGCTGTAGGGACTTCTATAAAGATTATTGCGTAAAGTTTTGTTTACTTTATGTATAATTCTTAGATTTGTCCCAGTTAGATCTGCTATTTTCCTATAGGAAAGATCCGTTTCATTCAAAAGCTTTTTCAACAGTTCTTCCATATCCTTGCCCTTGACTTGTCCTTTATCTGTGATTCTCTTTTCTTCAAAGTAATTATTAATAATTCTTTTTGCCTTTTTCTCTTTCAACTGTTCAGCTTCTTCTTTTATTTCCAAATAATTTGTGTCATCCTCTATTCTATGAAAATCCAAAAAATCTTTAGCTGATACAAAACCATTTAATATTTCTTCTTTTATCTTTTCATCTATGATTATTGGCGTATCATTTAAGTACTCTCTTAAACTGCTCCACTTATATTCTTCAGGTTTGGACACCAGACCTGCTTTTATCGGATTGTTATGTATATAGCGTATTGCTCCATATAAATAGGCTTCATCGGTGATATTTTCGCTTCTGAATCTTCCCTGAAACACCGGTCCTACCCTATCATGCCTTTGATTATAGGACATGGCGTAAGAGATATTAATCTTCTTCATGATTTTAACAAGTTCTGATTTCTCTGCAATAATGATCATATGCATATGGTTATCCATAACGCAATAGGCTACGATCCTACATAATACATCTTGCCTTTTCTCTTTTATAAGCATTAAAATTCTTTCTTTTTCTTTTTCCTTTTCAAGAATTTTTTCCTTATTGATGCCTCTTACCATAACGTGATAAAATCCTGTTTCACTTTCCATTCTGGCTTCTCTTACCATACCATCACCCTCTCAGACACTATTTTACATAATATTTCATCAAATGTAAACAAAAAGAACCGTCC
>CAZKKX010000121.1:0-7442 GCA_964553505.1 uncultured Eubacteriales bacterium
ACATAATAACCTTAAAGGTCGAAAAATATTTATTGTATCAGGTATATTAATTGAAAAGGAAAAAACCATAATAGATTCTCTTAGAGAAAATGGATTTAAAATATTGAAACTCTTAAAAAAAGGAGAATGGATGGCTGCAGCTGTTCAGTTTTCTGAGAATAAAGGTTAAGTATATGAATAGATTTTTTGTAATGAAAAAAAATATCATTGGAAATACGATTTATATTAGAGATTTGGAAGATGTCAAACATATTGTAAAAGTACTCAGATTAAAGCCAAAGGAAAAAATCGAAGTATCTGATGGCGAGCAATTTGAATATTTTGCGGAAATATCAAACCTTTCCAAAGATTCTGTAGAAGCTGTAATTTTGAAAAAACAGCATTTTCAAAGAGAGCCTTTTACTTTTATTACTTTGTATCAAGGGATTCCAAAACAAAATAAAATGGAAAATATAATTCAAAAATCAGTTGAATTAGGAGTTTGTAGAATAATTCCTTTTTTTTCTGAAAGGACGGTAGTTAAAGATAAAGGGAATTCTCTAAAAAAAGTTGAGAGGTGGCAAAAAATATCCATTGAAGCTTCTAAGCAATGCAAAAGAGGCATTATTCCAAAGGTGGAAAATCCGCTGAGTTTTCATGAGATGTTAAAAGATATACAAGATAAGAATAGGACACTTTTCCTATATGAGGACGAGAAAAAAACAATGATAAAAGATATCCTTAAAATACAAGATAGTATTAAGGCTCAAAGGATAGCTGTTATTGTAGGACCGGAAGGCGGATTCTCTTTAAATGAAGTCAGGCATGCAGAAAAAGCAGGAGCAATCTCTGTTTCCGTAGGAAAGACAATATTAAGAACAGAAACTGCAGGTATAGCAGCATTGGCAATGGTCTTATATGAATTGGAAGGTTGAGGCTGATGAAAAAAGTTGCTCTATATACGTTGGGGTGTAAAGTAAATCAATATGAAACACAGGCTATAAAAGAAAAGTTCATACAGAGGGGCTATGAAATAGTACATGAAAATGAACCGGCCGATATAAATGTCATAAACACATGTACAGTAACAAATTTATCTGATCGTAAATCTCGACAGTATATCAGACGTGCTAAAAGATTGAATCCCAATAGTATTGTAATCGTTACAGGGTGTTATGCTCAAATTAATCCACAAGAAATAAAAGCTCTTGACGATGTGAATATTGTAGTAGGAACTAATGAAAAAAATAATATCGTAGAATACGCAGAAAAATTGAATAGAAAGCAAAAGGCCATAAAAATCAGAAGTTATGAGGATATAAATGATTATGAAGATATGTTAATTACGTCAATGGATACAAGAACACGTGCTTATATTAAGATTCAGGAAGGATGTAATCAATTTTGTTCTTATTGCATCATTCCATATGCCAGAGGAAATATCAGAAGCAGAAAAGCCGGAGATATTGTTAAAGAGGCTGAAACGCTGATTGATAACGGATATAAAGAAATCGTTATTACAGGTATAAATGCAGCTCTTTATGGAGTCGATTTAGGTAAAGGTTCTTTATTAGATATTATTGAAAGCATCAATGACATTAAAGGCAAATTTAGAATACGACTCAGTTCCTTGGAACCTGCGGTTATGAATCAGACTTTTATAGATAAGCTGATGTCTGTTCCAAAGTTATGTTCTCATATTCATCTATCTCTTCAAAGCGGATGTGATAAAGTATTAGAATTAATGAACAGGAAGTATACAACGGATCAGTATAGAAGAATTGTTCACAATTTACGCCAACAAAGACATAATATTAATATAACGACAGATATTATTGTTGGCTTTCCAGGAGAAACTTCAAAAGATTTTGAGGATACCTGTACTTTTGTTAAATCAATAGGATTCGGCAAGGTTCATGTTTTTAAATACTCTAAAAGAACAGGAACAAAAGCTGCGGAAATGGGAAATCAAATTAATCCGGAAGTGAAAAATAAGAGAAGTGAACGTTTAATTCAAATTACAAATAGTTCAGCTTGCGATTATTTGAAAGAATTTATTGGAACTTCCATGGAAGTGTTATTTGAAACTAAAAATGAAAAAATAGGTTTATATGAAGGTTTCACAAACAACTATCTGAAAGTATATTGTGATTATGAATCGAACTTACAAGATAAATTTGCTGTGATTGATATTACAGATACCTTCAAAGATGGATTAACAGGGAAAATAGAAAAAATATACTGAAACATATTTTCAAAAAAAATAATTTTATGATATACTCATATATGTCTGTTGGGAGGTGAAAAAATGAGTGACTGCATTTTCTGCAAGATTGTTTCTAAAGAAATTCCTGCTGATATAGTCTATGAAGATGATGATATATTAGCATTTAATGATATTGAACCTAAAGCTCCGGTTCATGTCCTGATTATTCCTAAAATACATATCCAGTCAATGGATCAAATAACAAACGATGACCAAAAACTTTTAGGGAAAATGATGATTAAGATAAGGGAAATAGCATCTATTCTCAAATTAGATAACGGATATCGAGTTGTAAATAATTGTGGAGAAGATGGGTACCAAACTGTTAAACATCTGCATTTCCATTTATTAGGCGGAAGAAAAATGCAGTGGCCGCCAGGTTGATATTGATTATTTTCTAAAATTGTTGTATAATATTATCTGCTATAATTAACTTGCTTAAAAAGTAGTAGTGATGGCAGAATATTCACTGTACGGAGGGAGGGATAAATATGGCACAAGTAATTGTAAGAGATAATGAAAGTCTGGAAAGTGCATTAAAAAGATTTAAGCGCTCATGTGCAAGGGATGGAGTAATGTCTGAACTAAGAAAAAGAGAACACTACGAAAAACCCAGCGTAAAAAGAAAGAAAAAATCCGAAGCAGCAAGAAAAAAGGCTAAAAAGTTTTAATGAATGAGGTGTAAGTATATGTCTTTAAAAGACAGGCTTAGCTCTGATTTTAAGAATGCCTTAAAAAATAAGGATAGCATACGTAAAAATGTAGTAAATATGGTGAGAGCAGCCATCAAGCAATATGAAGTTGATAATCGAAAAGAATTAAATGATGATGGCGTTGTTGATATAATTACTAAACAGGTAAAAATGCGAAAAGATGCCCTTGAAGACTTTAAAAAAGGAGAGAGAGCTGATTTAATAGAGCAATATGAAGCTGAAATAGATATTTTAATGGAATACATGCCGACACAGCTTTCAGAAGATGAAGTAAGACAAATAGTATTGGACACCGCTCGTAAAGAAGGTGTACAAGATAAGAAAGAGATGGGCAGGTTAATGGGAGCTGTAATGCCAAAAGTTAAAGGCAAAGCAGACGGAAATCTTGTAAGAAAAATTGTTGAAAGCATTTTAAAATGACCCGTAATACGGGTCATTTTTACGATATTAAATAAGATGTAAATATTATTATTGAATAATAAAAGATAAAGTGATATATTATAATATAGCAATTAATGGATAAATATGGATGTTACGTTATGTATATTGAAAGGATTTATTGATGAAGCACGAAGAGTATATTCAGAATATTTTGAAAAAATTTAGACGGCACTTTGATATACACGAATCTTATATTATAGGAGACTATGAATTTGATTTTTTAGCAGAATTTCATGAGCGTAATGAAAAATATTTTGCTTCAAAAAAAATTACACTGGATGCAGCAGAAAATAATGAATATTGTTTTTTTAAATATTTAGAAAACATGAACAAAGAATATTTCTTTATTTTATCCCATATTTTAGAAGAAGCGATATCTTTTTTGGTAAAACCTACCTTTGAACATATGTCTACAATTTTAACTTGCGTTATTATTTCAGATAAAATCGCCAATGATGGAGTGATTCAAAACATTGAAAAATACCGTTTCAATAAATCATTTTTTTTGAATCTAAAAGGTTGGATAAAAATAAGATTTGTTCTTGTTGATCTGACTTTAGAGAAAATATATACAAGTAAGGAAGGGGGGCAAATAGAAGAAGTTTATAAATTCTAATTCTATGTAGTTTTTTGGTATGAAAGGAGGAAAAAGAAATGAATGGACTATTATTAATTATTAGCGTAATTATTATTTTTATTATTGCTTATGCAACATACGGAGCATGGCTGGCAAAAAAATGGGGAATAAATGTATCGAATGTTTCTCCGGCAAAAAGATTGCAAGACGGCGTTGATTATGTCCCAACAAAGTATTATGTTGTATTAGGTCATCATTTTGCTTCTATCGCAGGTGCAGGTCCTATTGTTGGACCTATAAGTGCTGCTTTTTTTGGATGGGTGCCTGTAGCGCTGTGGATTGTGATTGGTAGCATATTCTTCGGAGGTGTACATGATTTTGGCGCTCTTTTTGCTTCTATGAGGCATGACGGAAAATCCATTGGAGAAATAATTAATAAGAACATCGGGTCATCAGGGCAAAAATTGTTTATTCTTTTTGCATGGCTGGCACTTATTCTGGTTATTGCAGCATTCAACAATATAGTGGCTTCTACTTTTGCAACCAACGGAGCCGTTGCGACAACATCAATGTACTTCATAGTACTGGCAATTGTATTTGGTTTGCTTGTGAATAGAAAAGGTGTATCAATGAGTGTCGCAACTATAGGCGGCGTTATCCTTCTGTTTGTAGGTATCTGGTTTGGTAATGCATTTCCTATATTCTTGTCTACTGAAATGTGGATGGTTATACTATTGGCATACATTTTAATAGCTGCGGTTACGCCGGTTTGGATTTTGCTGCAGCCAAGAGATTATTTAAATTCTTATTTGCTTTATGCCATGATGGCAGGCGGTATACTGGGATTATTCCTTTATCGACCGAGCTTTGAAATCCCTGCATTTACAGGATTTAATGTCAATGGTCAATTTTTATTCCCAATGCTTTTTGTTATTGTTGCTTGTGGTGCAATATCTGGATTTCATTCATTAGTGGCTTCAGGAACAACTTCGAAGCAAATTGAGAATGAAAAGGATGCGCAAAAGATCGGGTATGGGTCAATGCTTATAGAAGGTGTTCTTGCAACGATTGCTTTAATTTCAATAGCATTTATTACTGCTGATAAAGCAGCTGAACTTGGAACGCCGATCAATATCTTTGCGAATGGTGTGGGAACATTCATGACTACGTTCGGTATCAATTATGATATTGGTAGCTCTTTTGTAGCTTTGGCTATTTCTGCTCTTGCATTAACCACGCTGGATACCACAGCAAGGCTGGGAAGATTTTTATTTCAGGAATTTTTTGCTTCTAAAAATGAAGAACAATCTTCTACATTACTTACAAATAAGTTCTTTGCTACTGCAGTAACGGTTGTTGCAGGTGGAGGACTTGGATTTATGGGATACACTACAGTATGGCCAATTTTCGGATCATCTAATCAATTGCTGGCAGCATTGTCGCTTTTGGCAGTGGCGGCATATCTGAAACACCTCAATAAGTCTAATAAGATGATTATTATTCCTATGATTATAATGTTTTTTGTTACAATCACCGCTTTAGGATTTTTGATAAGAGACAATATTGCTTCCGGTAATTTCTTATTGGTTATTATTGCAATTCTTTTATTGATTCTTGCTGTAGTTCTTATTGCTCAATCTTATAAAGTGCTTTCAAAAAAAGAGAGCTTAAGCGAAGAATAAAGTAAATATAAAGTAAAGTTAAAAATCATAATATTAAAGAAGGTTTTGATAGAAAAATTAGAAAAACCTTCTTTTATTATGCGGAAAATACAGCTATAAAGAGGGTTACACAATTGGCATTTATAAGATAGTTTATGCATACTATTAATAAGAGTAAGAACAAGGGAGAAGAAAAAATGGACATTGATATGGATTTGCTTTGTGATTTCTCTATAAATATTCCTCGAGTAATTGTATCCGGCAATTATGCGGTCTTAGACAACGTAAACAAAATATTGTCATTTACGGATAAAGGGTTAGTGGCTGATACGGGTAAACGTTTCACTACAGTAAATGGTGAGAATATAGAAATCAAAGATTTAAAGGATAATCGTTTAGTAATTACCGGTAAAATAATTTCAATTGAATTTTTTTTAAATAGGAAAGGTGATTAATGTCGGTGTTTTCAAGAAATTTTATTAAAGGTGCATACAGAATTCGTGTGGAGGGTATAAAACTCAACAAATTTCTTACCGAATGCCTGCATAACGGTATTGAAATAAGCCGAATCAAAAACAATAATGAGTATACTTTGGAATGCACGATTTCAGAAAAAAGTTATAATAAAATAATTAAAAAGAAATATAGTAATCGATACAGAATCACTAAATTAAAAAGTACAGGCTTACCAAAGTATAAAAGAGAGGCGATGCAAAAAAAGGGGTTTGCGGCAGGGCTTCTCATTTTTATTTATCTGCTTTATTATCAATCATTATTCATTACCGAAATAGAAATCAATGGGATTGAAACTATTAATGAAAATGAATTTCGTACTTCTCTTGTTGAGTTTGGTGTTGTAGAAGGGAATAAAAAAATTGATAACCTTGAAGCTTTAGAAAAGTATTTTTATCTAAGATTCGACGAATTATCATGGATAGGAATTAAATACATAGGTAATAAAATGGTGATTGATATTGCTGAAAAAGCAAAAGCACCAGATATTATTTCATATAACATACCCTGTGATATAGTTGCAAGAAAAACAGGCTATATAGAAAAGGTTATAGCAAAATATGGAATGCCGATTGTACAGGCGGGACAATTTGTAAGAGAAGGTGATATTTTGATTTCAGGAATGGTGAAGGATGAAGAAACAGAAGAAATCAAGTATGTACATTCTCTTGGTGAAATATACGCAAAAATTATTTATAGATTTAACATCACAGAAGAAAAAAGGGAAATAATAAAGGATGAAACAGGGAAAAAATCGTATGGTCTAAGATTAAAAGCGGGAGCTTTAGATACAGAAATCGGACATAAAAATGTTGATTATCCCAAATTTAAAAGACAAGATTCCAGCGTTTTTGACACTATGATTCCATTTCCGATAAAAATAAGTTTGATTGAATATAGTGAGCTGGATATATCTTATTTACAAAAGGAGCAAAAGGAGATCGAAAACAGTATTGCAGAAAAAGTCAGTACATATATTAAGAAAAATATTCCTGAAGATGCAGAAATATTAAATAAAGATTTGATGTATGAAGAGGAAAGAAATATAATAAAGATAAGAGTAATCATAGAGTCGTTAGAAGAAATTGGACTGGAAGCTAAGATGGTTCCGATATTTTGAATTTATATTTAACACAGGAGGGTATATTTGGAGAGTTTTGAAAATAATAAAGAAGTTCGAATAATGATTGACGATCCACATAAGACAACAGAACTATTTGGAAATATGGATAAGAATCTGAATATTATCAATGAGAGTTTTAATGTAAACATTATTCAAAGACAGGACGAAG